>CAIQNQ010000270.1 GCA_903873165.1 uncultured Methylococcaceae bacterium
CCCCTGCAAACTACCATCGAATAAAGACCGATAAGTCGCAATCAAATTGGATGGCAAACTAGCTTCATTCACCGCAAAACCATGATTTTGACTACTGATCATAACGCGACCCGTCGCAATCTCTTGCACGGGATGATTAGCGCCATGATGGCCGAACTTCATTTTTTCTGTTTTAGCACCACTCGCTAAGGCTAACAATTGATGTCCTAAGCAAATACCAAATACCGGAAGTTTCTTCTCAAGAATCACTTTAATCGCTTCAATAGCATACACACAAGGTTCTGGATCACCAGGTCCGTTTGATAAGAAAACACCATCAGGATTGAGTGCTAGCACAACTTCTGCCGATGTAGTTGCAGGCACTACAGTGACACGGCAACCACGATTCACTAATAATCGCAAAATATTCCGTTTAATACCAAAATCATAAGCCACAACATGCTTCGTTAAATTTTGACCTTCGGTATGGCCTGTTGTTAAGCCCCAGATATTTTCAGTCCATTCGTAAGACTCAGTTACGGTGACTTCTTTAGCCAAGTCCAAGCCTTTTAACCCAGGGAAGCTTTCAATTACCTTTAAAGCTGCCTCTACTGTTACGTCATCGCCCGCCAAAATACAGCCGCGTTGCGCCCCTTTATCACGTAATAATCGAGTTAATTTACGGGTATCAATATCAGCAATAGCAACCACATTGTTATCTAACAAATATTGTGGCAAGGTTTTTTGATTGCGCCAGTTACTGGCCAAAATAGGTAAATCTCTAATCACTAATCCACTGACAAAAACACCTGCCGATTCATCATCTTCAGAGTTAGTGCCGACATTACCAATGTGTGGATAAGTTAAAGTGACAATTTGTTGGGCATAAGACGGGTCACTTAATATCTCCTGATACCCTGTCATTGCTGTGTTAAATACCACTTCTCCAACAGAACAACCCTCGGCGCCGATTGACACACCATTAAACACTGTACCATCTTCTAACACTAATAATGCAGACTTAGCCAAACACCTTACCTCATATAGACAAAACGGGATGACCACTAATCGTCTATCCCGTTATAAAAATTCAAACCTACCTAATATACAAAATTATAGCACTTTGGTCATCAATATTTTAAAAAACGTGCAATTCTATCAGCCTAACATGCCAACCAATAATTAATTTACCTCGTCAAAAACACAAAATATCTCGACCTTCTAACCGAATACATAGACCAAAAGTAAATATTTGTTAAGCTTTATACCTAGTAACCGAATGACTTTAACTTAACGTCAACCGATTTTACTTTTTTGTTCCCAAAAAAGTAAAATCGGTACATATATAAGGCAAATAGAAGCACAAATTAACCTTACTTAACCAGGGTATTAGCTTTTAAATGCAATAAGTTAGTAAATTAATCCCCATATTTAACTCCCACGACAACAAACTCTAGATTATTGGCGCCGATAAATGCCGTTAGAGCTACATATTTACCTTAAAGAACCACTTTAAACACTAATGAGGTTTCATTTTTGCAATTTCAAAACTGCAAAAATGAAACCATTTTTTATTAATTTCAAATAGTTATATCTATTTGAAAACTTATCAGTTAAGGTGAGCTCGCAACATCACTATTAATTAACTCAGGAAAAACCCATGAAAACAATCAAAGTGCTTTTCGATTTTGCTACCTTTACCATACCTATTAAAGTACTATTTTTTAGGAATATTATTCTCAAACTAACAAACAACCCTTACTTTTTAACATGTGACCCAACATTAGCCGATTTAAAAATTGCCGTTGATGCCCTTGAAGCAGCCATATATGCTGCAAAAGACGGCGGCCATACCCCAATATCTGCCATGCATGACAAAGAAAAAATTGTGACGGTGATGTTTAAGAATTTGGCCCACAATATTGATAAAACAACGAATGGTGATGAAACTAAACTCTTGAGCAGTGGGTTTAATTTAACCAACCAACCAGCCTTAAACGATAAAGCTGTATTAAGCGCAACTGATGGTCATCGATCAGGAACCATGAAGTTAACAGCGAAAGCCAAACCCAAAGCCGGAGCTTATATATGGCAAAAACATCCCGGTAACTTACCCTTATCAGAAAGCACCTGGGAAACTATAACAACCACCACCCAAGCAAGCTATCTTGTAGAAGATTTACCGCCAGGTACCTATTGGTATTTTAGATATGCCGCTGTTACGCCAGATGAAGGTGTAACCGACTTTTGCCAACCTATATTGAAGTTAGTTAACTAATTTCTGTAAAATTTCAAATTTATACTATTCATTCAATTATAACTTGACAGATATTTATTAAATAACACATTTGTCAAGTTATATCATATAGTAAGCAAGTAGCACCACAAGTTAATACATCAAAGTCTTAAATAATATTTTTACTGAAAAAACACCACGAATTATTAAACGCACTAAAACTATTTAAAGCATTTAAACCATTTAAGCAACTTAAAAATAGGCAACCCATAAAAATATAATAAGTAAACTTTAACTCTTTACAAATAAAGTTATTTAAAATAATATCTACTCACGAATTGTTTTTATAACCCAACACAACCCTATAAAACATGACCCAAAAAGTTGCTTTAATAACCGGCATTACCGGACAAGATGGTTCTTATCTCGCGGAATTTCTATTAGAAAAAGGTTATGAGGTTCATGGCATTAAACGTCGATCTTCATTATTTAATACCCAACGCATCGATCACATTTATCAAGACCCACACATTACCCACCCAAAATTCCATCTCCATTACGGAGACTTAACGGATAGTTCCAACTTAACACGTATCTTAAGTGAAACTCAACCTGATGAAGTTTACAACTTAGGTGCAATGAGTCATGTAGCCGTATCTTTTGAATCCCCTGAATACACAGCAGATGTCGATGCAATGGGTACTTTACGCTTATTAGAAGCTATCCGTTTCTTAAAGCTAGAAAGTAAAACCCGTTTTTATCAAGCATCAACGTCAGAACTATACGGCTTAGTACAAGAAATCCCGCAAAAAGAAACCACCCCGTTTTATCCAAGATCGCCTTATGCGGTAGCAAAGCTTTATGCCTATTGGATCACCGTAAATTACCGTGAAGCTTATGGTATTTATGCCTGTAACG
>CAIQNQ010000271.1 GCA_903873165.1 uncultured Methylococcaceae bacterium
ATGAGCGATTTTTAAATATCGGAGTAAGTAGAAAGGCCAGAGAAGGTAGAATACTCATTCTGAGAAAGCATCCGCACCCAAACTGACCATGAACGAAATGATAGCAATATTAAGCACGCTGAGTCCACACTTAACAGGGCGGCACCCTAAAGCAAATGACCCTGATTATTGATGCCCTGTTGCCGATGACGAGTCGCGTAACGATGCTACGCTGGAAACGTTAACGTCGGATCATCTAACAAAAGAGGTAACCGAAAAAGGTATTCGAACCTGTGTTTATCAAGTAAAGGTTTGGCACAAGCATTTTCCGGAATTACTGAATGTTGTCATCATCGTAAAAACTAATTTGACAACCGGAAGAACGGCGAAAGTATTATTGTTTAGCGATGATCTGACACTCGCCAGCGAAACGATAATTGATTATTATTCTTTAGAGTACGAAAATACACGCTTCGCATTATAAATTCACTGGGCAAAAATGCTGAGGATTTTTTAATTGACGATAGTATTTTCCAGGCTGCAGAAATCGGTAGAATTCATGCGAAAGCTGCATGATTTTTGGCGAAGGTATTGATAGTCAAAACCTGATTGATAGCAAGGTAGTGAAGTAGCACTTACTACCCTGCATTTTGTGGTTTAACGAAATTAAGAAATGTCATGGCTCTGTTTAATTATGAAATCAATAAATCCTGCTTATGTATCAAACGATAGTTTATGGTCTTGGCTTAACAGTTATTCGGGTTCGGCAGTATTCTTTCAGTTTTTCTCGTTGTTTGATAATGAAGCCTTCTTGCTATTAGATGGTCAGCAGCAGGTATTATATTGGAGTAATGGTGCTGAACAGTTGACTGGTTTTAAGAGTATTGATGTTTCGGGTCAGATAGCGCTGTCTGAATTGACTCGCTATGATGGGGTTGATAAGGGTTCGCAATTAGTTTCTATAATGAAGTCTGATGGTTCAAACTTTCAATTAGATAAAACAGTAAAGGTTTTAACTGCTGAAAATCATGCGGTCATCGGTTTTCTAGTACGTTTAAAGCAAAGCTCTGGTGACGCGCAAACTCCTAAGTTAGAGTCTAAAGTTAATAGTTTTCAAGGTTTAATTAGTCGTTCTCCAACTATGCAAGCCGTATTTCAGATTATTGAAAATGCAGCTGAAACTACTGCAACGGTATTAGTGAGAGGGGAGAGTGGTTCAGGTAAGGAGTTGGTAGCAAAAGCGATTCATGAGTTAAGTGGACGCAGATCGGCGCCTTTTTTAGCCATCAATTGTGCTGCATTATCAAGCAGTCTATTGGAAAGTGAGTTATTTGGTCATGTGCGCGGTGCTTTTACAGGGGCTATAAAGGATCATCATGGCTTATTTCATCGGGCGCAAGGAGGCACTTTATTTCTGGACGAGGTTGCGGAGTTACCTCTAGAATTACAAGCTAAATTACTGCGGGTGATTCAGGAACGAAATTATATTCCAGTCGGTGGAGATAAGTCCATTAATGTTGATGTGCGTATTGTGGCGGCCACGCATCGATCTTTACGCGAAGAGGTTAAAAAGGGTAATTTTCGTGAAGATTTAATGTATAGATTAAGAGTGGTGCCTATTTTTCTGCCGCCGTTACGAGAGCGTCGGGAAGATATCAGTTTATTGTTATGGCACTTTATCAAGCAACATAACGCGGATAACTTTAGACATATTGAAAAGATTGATCCACTCGCTATGCGTACATTGCTGGATTATGCGTGGCCAGGGAATATTAGAGAATTACATAATGTGGTGGAGTACGCTTTTGCAGTGGGTAGAGGGGCTGTGTTAAGAAGTTCTGAGTTGCCCCCGGAGTTTAGGGAAACCAAGCCAGCTAGTGCGGGTTTTGCACCCAAGCCGGTTGTTTATCAACCCCCGAGTCCTGAGCAAGAAAGACAGTCTATCCAGAATGCCTTACAAACTACTCATGGAAAAGTAAGTCCGGCTGCGGAATTATTAAACATGAGTAGAGCAACATTTTGGCGGAAACGTAAGCTTTATGGGCTATAGCGAGTGCCTGATCTTGTTAGGTTTTAGTTGTCAGCGTCGGGTGGTGTTGGAGTAGAAACCGACTCATTGCTTATGGGTGTCTTAGGGGTTCTGCGTTTACCGATGTTCTTTTTGTCTCTAAGTCTTACTTTTACTTTTTCTACCGTTTCTTTTTTCTTGGTTTCTTTCTTTTTAATACCCGCCGCCTTACCAGAGGCTTTTAGTTTTTTGGGGCCTTTGTATTTACCTTCTAGTTCTTTGATTGTTCGGCGTTTAAATGATTGTTTTAAGAATCGTTCAATGCCTGACATTAAATTCCATTCAGTACTTTTAACCAGTGCTACGGTCACACCCAGCGCGTCAACTCGCCCTGTTCTGCCGATACGGTGGATATAGTTAATGCCGTTTCTAGGGACATCAAAGTTAACCACTAAATTAATGCCTTCGATATCTAAACCTCTGGCTGCTAAATCAGTCGCGATCATAACGTTAACTTCACCATTTCGGTACAGTTCCATCATGCGATTACGATCTTTTTGATCCATTTCGCCATGTAATACCCCTACGCGTAATTTCTGACCACGAAGAGGCCCACGTAAGGCATCTGCTTGTAAACGACTATTAGTAAAGACTAAGGCTTTATCATAGGTATCATTGAGTAATAACCAGGCTAATAGTTTTTCCTTATGGTCATTATCATCAGCCACTATTATTTGTTGTTCAATATTACGATGACCGTCATGTAGAGTGTTAAGTGCAACAATCTCATGGTTGGTGAGCAGTTTGTCGGCCATTTTGATAACGCCAAAATGCGTTAACGTGGCAGAGAATAATAGGGTTTGTCTTTGTTTGTTACAGCTATTAGCGATTTGTAACACATCTTCGCTAAAGCCCATATCCAACATACGATCGGCCTCATCTAAGATAAGCGTTTCCAGATGCGTGAAGTTAGGCGTTTGTTGCTCCATTAATTCAAGCAAACGACCCGGTGTGGCGATAACTATCTCGGTGTTTCTACGCAACATATTTTGTTGCAGCCTAAAATCAGCACCACCGGTAATAATGCCCACTTTAAGTTCGGTATACTCAATGAGCTGTTGGCATTGTGTAAAGATTTGCTGAGCTAGTTCCCGTGTTGGCGCTAAGATAAGTGCGCGGGTGCCTTTTGTGTCGCATGGTATAGTGAGTAGGTTTTGCAGGGTGGGTAATAAAAAAGCCGCTGTCTTTCCGCTGCCTGTTTCAGCACTCACTAATAAATCTTTATATTCTAATGCGAGGGGTATCGCCTTTTTTTGCACAGGAGTAGGCGAAGTAAAGCCCATTTTATTAATCGCTTTAAGTAATGGCGCTTCTAAAGCGAAATTTAAAAATGTACTGGGCTTGTCTGGTGTGGTTTCTTGCATGTGATTTAATAGTGTATCCGCGTTAATACGGAAGCTGGCGATAGGGTATTGACGATATTATAATTCTTTTGTGTGGGTGGTATGATTTAATCTGCCCATATTGCTATTCAGGGTATAGATGTTAAGCTTACTTCATTGTTTTTTATAAATCAAAGGTGAAAAAATGATACCTATTAGAGATACGGCCCCCTGCAATTCAACACCTTATGTCACTTGGTTAATTATGGCAATTTGTATTGGTGTCTTTATCGGTATGAAATCAATGCCAAATCAGATGGCGATAAGCTTATTACATCAATATGGCATGGTGCCTGCGAGGTATTCAGGTGTGCTAGATAACTTACCTTTTGATGGCTATTTATCATTTGTCACCAATTTGTTTTTGCATGCCACTTGGACGCATTTAGTAGTGAATATGTGGTTTATGTGGATATTCGGCGATAATATTGAAGACAGAATGGGGCATTTGCCTTTTTTAGCGTTTTATTTAATTTGTGGGGTGTTTGCTACTTTATTGCAATGGTATTTTGATCCCACACTTGAGATTCCAGTGATTGGTGCATCTGGCGCTATCGCTAGTGTACTGGCCGCTTATTTTTTCTTATATCCCATGGAGCGAGTAGTCGTATTCTTCCCGCCCATGATTTTTCATGTGCCGGCTATTGCTTTTTTGGGGGTGTGGGTTTTGTTGCAATTAAATAATGCGACGACGGCAATGATCTTTAAAGATACCCCAATTAATGTGGCATGGTGGGCGCATTTAGGCGGCTTTGTGGCTGGGGGCGTTTTGTATCGTTGGTTTATTAAGAATAAAAATGAAGTATTTTAATGTCTTTAAGGTATAATTTCAGCCTCAAAAAGTCGCGCTGTTTAGCAAGATTAAATGGGGTCAGTAACTCTTACTGATTTGAAAGCCTCTTAAAGTTATTAGGATATTGAAAGTATTTATGAAAAAAGTTAATGTTGCGTTGGTTAGACTTCTTCAGTTTGTGGTATTTGTGTTATTTACATTTTTTGTAATTGCATACTTTGGCGCTATAGTTTTGTTACCACTTGATGCTATTGCTTTACTGATTAAATTTTTAGGTGTTATTGGCCTGCATGGATTTATCGGGGCTTTAATTGCTATACCAGTGATCGGTTATTTATGTTTGATCGTTTATAAAATACCAGGTTTGGGTAAGATGGTTGTTGATAACGGTGTAGAACTTGTTAAAACAGGCAAAGTAAAAGTTGATGCTTTTAATGAAATTGTTGCTACTGTAAAAGCATAATTAAAAATAGATTCTAAAAAAGGGGCGGCGTAATAATTAATTACTCCCCCTTTTTTTATGACTAAATCGATTAGGAACATATTCTTAATCTTTAAACATTTTGTTTATAAAAGCCGCAATATCTTTGATTTCATCAGCGTTCACGGAATGCTCCATCAAATAATCGTGCCACTCAATCTGATGATTTGCTGTTTGCAGACTATTAAAAACGGCTTTTCCTGACTCAATTTCAACGATAGAGTCAAGGATACCATGCGCCATAAAAATGGGCGTACCGTTTGGTGTTGAATCTAGCTCGTTGAGCGTTGGGAAATACGTAGACAGTGCCACAATCCCCGCTAAGTTTTGTTTAAAGTTAAGTCCTGCATGAAGTGCGATGACCCCACCTTGGGAAAACCCAGCTAATAAAATGCGATTGGCTGAAATGCCTTTTTCTATTTCCTGGTTAATAAGATTAGAAATTAGCAGAGCTGATTCATGGATACCATTCACATCAACTTTCCGCTCTAGCGTTTTTTCTATAATGTCGTACCAAGCTCGCATTTTTACGCCGCCATTAATGGTGACTGCTTGAATAGGGGCATTGGGGAAAATAAAGTGGATATGGTCTTGGGCAGTCAGGCGAAGGCTAGGAACTATGCTTTCAAAATCATGACCGTCTGCTCCCAAACCATGAAGCCAAATAATAGAGTATTGATGGCTGGATTTTGGGGCAATTTCTATTGTATCTATATTAGTAGGCATAAATTTTCAATCAAATTAATTTCTGTACAGATCTATTATAGTATATGGAATTAGCGTTGATATTACCTAAATTTATATTATATTTAAAGGGTGTTGGTTAATTATGTTTCATATTGTTTTATTTGAGCCTGAAATTCCTGCTAATACTGGGAATATAATTCGTTTATGTGCCAATGCGGGTGTTCAGTTGCATTTGATAGGGCCGTTAGGGTTTGAATTAGAGGATAAAAAATTGCGTAGGGCGGGGCTGGATTATCATGAATGGGTGGCTGTTAAACGGCATGTCTCTTTTGACGCTTTTGTTGAATCAGAAAAACCTAAACGACTGTTTGCTTTAACGACAAAAGGTCGTCGTATCTTCAGTGAAGTGAGTTTTGCTGAGGGCGATGCGTTTATATTCGGCCCAGAAACGAGAGGTATTCCCGAAAATAGGTTAAATGAGTTAGGTGCAGAACATTGCTTGTACTTGCCTATGCAAGCAGATAGTCGCAGTTTAAACTTATCAAATACTGTAGCTATCGTTTTATATGAAGCTTGGCGGCAAATTGGTTTTGCTGGCGCATTAATTAAACCTAAATTGTAGTTCAGTTGATTTTTTTGGAATGAAAGATTTGAAATCCTCATTTAAACCGGCTTGGTGGTTATACAGTTCCCATTTACAGACTATTTATCCTTCGTTATTAAGGCGTGTTAAATTAGGATCGAGTCGAAGAGAACGTTTGTTTACTGCTGATAATGATTTTATTGATGTTGATTGGTTCGCTGAGGATCATAAACCTCTGATTGTTTTATTACACGGCTTAACAGGGAGTTCTCAGTCTGGTTATATTAAGGGTTTGCAACTCAGGTTAGCTCAAGAAGGTTTTCGGACGGCAGCCTTAAATTTTCGGGGTTGCAGTGGTGAGTTAAATCATCGAGCACGCAGTTATCATTCAGGTGAAACTGCTGATTTAGATTATTTGTATACCACCTTGCGAAAGAGAGAGCCAACTACACCGATGGCTATGATTGGCTTTTCATTAGGCGGTAATGTACTTCTAAAATGGTTGGGAGAAACATCCAATGCAACTTCTTTATTTGCCGCAGTTGCGGTGTCTGTGCCATTAGAGTTAAGTATCTGTGCTACAACCTTAGATAAGGGTTTTGCAAGGCTATATCGATATAGGCTATTGTCCGAATTAAAGCAGTTTATAGCAGCCAAACGCATTTATTTAGAGCAACTGGGATTCATCGATCAGGCGCATAAAATAGCTGAGTTAGGCGATATATCTAAAGTAAAGTCTTTTTGGCAATATGATGACAGAGTGGTGGCAAAGCTCCATCAATTTAAAGATGTGCATGATTATTATCAGCAATCCAGTTCTCGGCAGTTTTTAACGTTAGTTAAAGTGCCTACCTTAGTCATACAAGCAATAGATGATCCCTTTATGACACCAGAAGTGTTACCTAGTCATGAGCAGTTATCTGATGCTGTGCAGTTAGAGCCGACATTCCGCACCCCTTGGGCATCTTATTGATATTCAATCATATATTTTTTTGCTAAATAGCAACATAATTTTCAATTAATTGATTTTGAATGCTTATTTTTTGAGGGTGCGGAATGTCGGTTAGAGGTAACTAGTGGAGGCGGGCACGTAGGCTTTATTTCAGGCAATACGCCGTTTAAACCGATTTATTGGTTAGAGCAGCGCATTCCTGATTTTTTAAGAGCTAAACTTTTAGCCTGGCGGCCAGATCATTTGACGACCGGCGAGTAAGTGTAAATGTAGGTGATAAATTTCTTGTCCGCCTTTCGGATTACAGTTAAAAACAGTTCTGTAGCCGTCCTTTGAAACATTATTAGTTTTAGCGAGTTGGGCGGCTGTTTGTAATAAGTGTCCTGCAAGTTTTGTATCATCCAAATCATTTAACGTGCTGATGTGCGTTTTTGGAATGATTAGTATATGCAAGGGTGCTTGCGGATTAATATCTTTAAAAGCAAGAACAGATTCATCTTCATAAACCACATCGGGTTTTATATCACCTGCTACCATTTTACAAAATAAACAATTAGTCATCATTAATTCCTATAGTAATTTGCGCCCTTTAAACGCATGTGAAAGTGTGCCACTATCAATAAATTCTAATTCTCCGCCCATCGGTACACCGTGGGCTAATCGGCTCGCTGATATTGTATATTTTTTGGCTATTTCACTGATAAAATAGGCGGTAGCCTCGCCTTCAACCGTTGAGTTGGTTGCGAGTATGATTTCTTGGATGCTTGCTGTGGCAAGACGTTGTTCGAGTATATCTAGGCCAAGCTCGTTAGGGCCTATACCATCTAAGGGTGATAGTCGACCATGAAGGACATAGTAATAGCCTTTAAATGCTGTTGCTTGGTCAATTTGCCAAACGTCAGCCGGGTTTTCTACGATACAAAGTAATGCATTATCTCTAGTGGTGTCTGCACAAATTTCGCACAGAAGTTGTTCTGTCAGGGTGCGACATTGTTGGCAATAGTCAATATTTTTAAGTGCGTCTAGTAGCGTCTCAGCAAGCAAGCGGGCACCGTTTCTATCGCGTTGTAACATATACAAGGCGATACGTTGGGCTGATTTTGGACCAACACCAGGAAGGCTACAAAAGTTTTGTATTAACTGACCGAGTAGCCCTTTTTTTAGCATATTAAAAAGGGAGTTTAAAGCCTGGAGGTAGAGGGATTCCAGAGGTTACATCAGACATTTTTTCTTTTTTCATTTTATTAACTTTATTAACGGCATCGTTTATAGCGGCAGCAATAAGATCTTCTAACATGTCTTTATCGTCTAACACGGTAGGATCGATAGTTACTTTTCTAGCTTCGCGTTTCCCCGTCATTATAATAGCGACTAATCCACCTCCTGATTCACCTTGTACTTGCATTAAAGCCAGTTCATCTTGAGCGTTTTTTAGGTCTTCTTGCATTTTTTGGGCTTGTTGCATTAAGTTGCCTAAAGCATTTTTCATTATTCTTCCTCTTTGGGATATACGGGTTCTATAGTGTCAGGTAGAATTCGAGCGTCAAAGTTATCTTTTAAGGCTTGAATGTTATTATCTGAATGAATGGTATTAATTGCAGCTTGTTGTTGGTTTTCACGTGCTTTAATGAGTTGTACTGCTGGAGTTTCAATACTCGTTTTTGTGGATTTAATGTTTAGTTTTAATCCGGCTGACCCAGTATGTTTACGTAATGCAGATTGTAAAGATTCTTCGGCTTTTGTGCTGATTATATGATTGGGATTGATTATTAATGTACAGGATTTATCATCAATCGCTTCAAGTGCACAATGACTAGCGAATTCTTTCGTCATACCAGTTAGCTTCATAGCAGAAATCATTGATAGCCATGAAGTATCAGCTATTGTAGTGGCTTGCTTAGGTGTGCTTTTAGATTCAGTTGATTCGAAGGGTGCCGGCTTTGCTGGTGTTACAACCACTTGCTGGGTGGTTTTTGAAGCTGGAGCACTAGGTGTTGGTAATTGATGGCTGTGGTTTGCTTTTTGACCGAGTCTAGCGGGCTTAAAAGTTAGCATTCGCAACATAACCATTTCAAAGCCACTTCGAGGATCTGGCGCTAAGGTAAGGTCTTTTTGGCCCATTAGGCCAATTTGATAAAATAACTGGATATCTTCTGCAGATAATTTTTGCGCTATTGTTTCTATCAGTTCATTGTCAAAATTTTCGTCGATAAAGTTTGGGATGTGTTGAGATAAAGCACTACGATGCAATACTTGTAGCATCTGTTGTAGAACATCGTTAAAATTAGCTGATAAATCGTCTAGTTCTGCAACTTTATTGATGATAGCTTGAGCATCACTATCAACTAAGGCATGTAAAATATCCTCAATGGGTTGAATGGCTACAGTTCCCAGCATATTATTAACGTCATTGCTGTTGACCTTACCATTGCCATAGACTATAGCTTGATCTAATAAGCTTAATCCGTCTCGCATACTGCCATCTGCGGCGCGGGATAGTGATTTAAGAGCTGCGGGTTCGTAGTCTATTTTTTCTTGCGAGAGAATAAACGCCATCTGAGAAAAAATCTGACTAGGTGATAGTTGTTTTAAATTAAATTGTAAGCAACGCGACAGGATAGTAACGGGTATTTTTTGTGGATCAGTCGTAGCTAATAAAAATTTTACGTGTGCCGGTGGTTCTTCAAGTGTCTTTAATAGAGCATTAAAGCTGTGACCTGAGAGCATGTGAACTTCATCAATAATATAGACTTTATAGCGGCCTTGATTGGGAGCGTATTGCACGTTATCCAATAAGTCTCGAGTATCTTCTACTTTTGTGCGCGAGGCAGCATCGACTTCAATAAGATCTAAGAAGCGCCCTTCATTGATTTCAATACAGGTCGCGCAATGATCACAGGGGTTGTTATCTTGCAGGTTTTCGCAATTAATTGCCTTAGCTAATATTCTAGCGAGAGTGGTTTTACCAACACCGCGTGTACCAGTAAATAGATAGGCATGATGCAGTCGGTTGTGTTGCAATCCGTTAATTAAAGATTGTACAACATGTTCTTGACCAACGACTTCTTTGAAATTATGTGGACGCCATTTTCTAGCGAGAACCTGATAATTCATTGCAGGCTCGAATATTTAAGGTTGCTTGATTGGGCGGTAACCGAATCAGCCACATCCCGGCACACGAATCTGCTGCTACCGTTGCTTCCTTCCGGACCTGGCGGGGTTTACAGCGTATCGTTGCGAGAGGACCAACTCGATCACCATTATGTTTTAGCGTCATCAGCTAAAAAACAGTATTATCGTTGAAACTTGAGATTATTACAAGGAAATTTAGTTTATCCCTTCACTCTAGTGATTTTTATAACGATAGATAACTCTTTCAAACGTCTCATCACTTTGGCTAAATGGTTACGGTCTTTAACGGTTAGCGTAATTAAATCAACACAGACTCTATCATCTTGATCAACAACGGTCACATTTTCAATATTTGAACCATGATTTGAAATGGTAGATGCAATGGTGGCGAGAGCACCGCGTTGATTGAGTATTTCGATACGGATTTCGGTAGGAAAATCACCATTAGCCTCTTTACACCATTCAACATCCAGCCAATTAGTATGTTTTTTTCTAACGACGGTGTGGTTACGACATTCATGATGATGTACAACGATACCCTTGCCAGGATTGAAGTATCCAATAATCGAATCCCCAGGAATAGGCCGGCAACATTTAGCCAAGGTAATGACCATGCCTTCCGTCCCTTTAATAATTAAAGGGGTTTGTTGACTTGTTTCATTACCTTCTAATTTTATATTGGCATTTATATCAACTTGAGTCAGTCTTTTAGCAATTAAGAAGGGCATTTTATTGCCTAAACCAATATCCTCTAATAACTCGTCCATTGAAATCATATTCATTACTTTTAGTAAAGCCTGAATACGATTTTCTTCAATGCTTTCCAACTGGATATGTAGTGTATGCAGCTCTTTTTCTAATAATCTGTGACCTAAACTTATTGCTTCTTGTTGTTTAAAATGTTTTAGATGATTACGAATACAAGATCTTGCTTTAACGGTTGTTACATAGTTAAGCCAAAGCGCATTAGGTCTAGCCCATGGAGCCGTAATAATTTCTACGGTCATACCATTTTCAAGTTTTGTTTGTAACGGCACTAATTGTTTATCAATGCGAGCTGAAACGCAAGCATGACCAATGTCAGTGTGAACTGCATAAGCAAAATCGATAATGGTTGCCCCACGTGGTATTTTTATAATGCCACCTTTAGGGGTAAAAACGAACACTTCTTGGGGAAATAGATCAATTTTTAAGTTATCAATAAACTCCAGTGAATCACCCGCCGTTTTTTGTATTTCGAGTAAATCTCTTAACCATTCGTTAGCTCGAGCTTGAAATTTCTCAGTTTTGTCTTCGTCAGATTTATAGAGCCAGTGCGCAGCAATACCCGATTCTGCCATGCGATGCATTTCATCAGTTCTGATTTGAATTTCAATAGGTGCGCCGTAAGGGCCAATGACAATGGTATGTAAGGATTGGTAGCCGTTCGCTTTAGGTAGTGCGATGTAATCTTTGAAGCGACCAGGAATAGGTTTGTAGAGATTGTGTATAACGCCTAGGGCACGATAACAGGTATCAACATTGTCACAGAAAATCCGGAAGGCATAAAGATCAAATATGGCTGATAGCGATAACTTCTTTTGCACCATTTTTTGATAGATGCTGTAGATGTTTTTTTCTCTACCCGATACTTCGTAATGCAGTTCTGCTTGTTCTAAACGATTTTTTATGGTGTCTTCGATAGTATCTATAATTTTACTACGATTCCCCCGCGCTTTTTTTAAAGCTTTGGATAAAACTTTATACCTTGTAGGGTACATGGCCTCAAAACTAAGCTCCTCTAGTTTATGGCGTATTTTGTTCATCCCTAGACGATTTGCAATAGGACCATAAATGTCGAGTGTTTCACGAGCAATGCGGCGTTTTTTTTCGGCGGGCATTACCCCCAATGTTTGCATATTGTGCATGCGATCGGCAAGTTTTACTAAGATGACCCGTAAATCTTTTCCCATAGCAAGAAACATTTTACGGACATTTTCAGCCTGGGCTTCTGCTCGGGTCTGAGATCTTCCGTCGATTTTGGTTAGTTTTGTAACACCATCGACTAAGTCTGCGACTTCTTGGTTAAATTGTTTGACGAGTTCTTTTTTAGTGACTGGAGTGTCTTCAATGACATCGTGCAGGATAGCGGCCATAATACCGCTAACATCCATGTGCATTTCAGCAAGTAATATGGCGACTGAAACAGGATGGCATATATAAGCTTCGCCACTTTTACGAAATTGTCCCGTGTGGGCATCCGCACCAAATTCATAAGCACGGACACATTCTTTGATTTGATCTTCGTCTAAATAACCGGACAAGATGAAGCATAACTTTTCAATCAGTTCATCTTGTGGTCGAGTTGTAACAACTTCGTCAGCTATTATCGACATAAGCAAAAAATTATTTAGAACATTGCGTTGTTGTCGTGTGATTCACCTACACGATGTAACAGTGAAATGTTGTCAGTAGTCACATGACCGGCAGCAATTTCTCGTAATGCTACCACAGTATCTTTATCTTTGCCTCTAGGGACAAATTCAGTTGCACCGTGACTTAATTGACGTGCTCTTGTGCTTGCCAATAAAACTAATTTAAAGCGATTTTCTACATTTTCTAAACAATCTTCAATTGTAACTCTAGCCATTATTCAACCTAAAATAAGTAAAAAGCATTCAGCCTGCAGAACAGGCTGAAAATAAACATTCTCGTACAGAGTACAAGCAATAGTGCATAAGGTCAAGGCACTACCAATATCCACTTAAGATAGCGTTAGCCTCTTGATTTTAATATAGCCACGGCAGGTAATTCTTTGCCTTCTAGGAATTCTAAAAATGCACCTCCACCTGTTGAAGTATATGAAATATCATCGTTGATGCCGTATTTGTCAATGGCTGCTAAAGTATCTCCACCACCAGCAATTGAGAAAGCGCTGCTTTCAGCAATAGCTTTAGATAATGATTGCGTGCCGTGGCTGAATTGTTCAATTTCAAACACGCCAACAGGACCATTCCAAACGATGGTGCCAGCTGATTTTATGATCTCAGCATATTGCTTCGCGGTATCAGGACCAATATCTAAGATAAGATCATCATCTTCTACGTCAGTTACTTTTTTAATGGTCGCTTCAGCCGTATCAGAAAACTCTTTTGCACACACTACATCAACAGGGATAGGGATATCAGAGCCGGCTTTTTTAGCATCTGCGATTAAGCTTTGCGCTTCTTCTATTAAATCCGCTTCATAAAGTGATTTTCCGACTGAATAACCCATTGCCGCAATAAAGGTGTTCGCAATACCACCACCAACAATCAATTGGTCTACTTTTTCTGATAATGATTTTAAGACAGTTAATTTAGTAGAAACCTTAGATCCGCCTACGATAGCAACTAACGGTTTAGTGGGCGTTTCTAGTGCTTTACCTAAAGCATCTAGCTCGTTGCTTAATAATGGACCAGCACAAGCGATAGGCGCATATTTAGCTACACTATGTGTTGAAGCTTGCGCTCTGTGTGCTGTTCCAAAGGCATCCATAACAAATACATCACAAAGTGCCGCCATTTTTTGACCTAGTTCATCACTGTTATTTTCTTCACCTAGGTTAAAGCGCACGTTTTCACAAAGAACTACTTCACCAGGAGCAATAGTAACGCCTTCTAACCAGTCTTTTTCTAATCTAACGGGCTTGCCTAACAAACTTGCTAAACGTTCTGCAACGGGTTTCAAAGAGGATTCTTCGTCATATTGACCTTCAACAGGACGACCTAGGTGTGATAGCAATATGACTGCAGCGCCTTTAGCTAAGGCTTGCTCAATAGTAGGTACACTGGCTTGAATTCTTAAATCACTAGTCACCTGACCATTTTTAACAGGCACGTTTAAATCTTGACGGATTAAAACTCTTTTTCCTGATAAATCAAGATCTACCATTCGTTTAATTGACATGTTTATACTCTCTTTTGGGTTTGTTAATAAATTCTAAAAGGTTAAATGCGGTTTGTGTTTATTATAATGAATAAGCGAATGTGTAAGGTTTTGGATTAAGCAGTCTCATCGACTTTTTTCCATTTAATTGAGCAACCAATACTCGGTATTTGCTCTTTTGGTCCATGCCCAGTTTCAGCAACTAATTTCATCGCTTCGAAAAGGTCTCGAGGACTGTCGGTAATTTCAGTATTTCGACCCGTTGCATCAAGTCGGCCTCGGTACTGTAATTCAAACTGGTTGTTATAGCCAAAAAAATCGGGTGTGCAAATTGCGTCATATTCGCGAGCAACTTCTTGGGTTTCATCTAGTAAATATGGGAAACTGTAGTGGTTAGTCTCACTGACTATTTGCATGTTTTCGAATGCATCTTCAGGGTATTCAACGGTGTCGTTAGGCATAATGGCAACACAATTAATACCTAAAGCTTTTAATTCATTCGTATCTCTGACTAGGCGTGGCTGTACGGCTTTAACGTAAGGGCAGTGATTTGAGATAAACATGACTAAAAGACCTTTTTCACCTAGACAATCTTGTAATGTCCATAAACGATTGTCTACGCCTAGAAGTTTGAAGTCGGGCGCTTTTTTTCCAAAATCACAGACTGGTGTAGTTAATGATACCATTGAGTTACCTTAAAAGTTTTATAGGGTTAAGCTGATTAGTTAGTTTTAATTTAAATAATGTTGCGTTTGCATTTCTATGAGTCTTGATATCGTGCGCTTAAATTCAAATGATCCATCACCTTCAGTATAAAGCTCTTCTGCTGGAACTTCCGCACTACAAATCAATTTTACATGATGTTCATACAGTGCATCAATTAAAGTCATAAAGCGTTTTGCTTCATTACGATATTCGTAACTCATCTTAGGAATGTTAGCAATAATTATAAAGTTAAATTGTTGGGCGATATTATTGTAATCATTGCTACCTAGTGGATGTTCGCAGAGTTCATAAAAGCTGGTCAGAGCGATATCTTGGTAAGCTGAATTTAAGGTGAGTATTCGCCCCAGTAATTTAATTTTAAAAGCTTTGATGGGGGCATTTTTAGTGAGTTGCGCGTAAGCGTCTTTAATAAATTGATCGGAGGATTTTCCTAATGGGAAATTGTAAACGGGTTGAGATGATTTTAAGTAAGATAATCGATAGTCTTTTAGTGAGTCGAGTGAAATGATTTCCACTTTTTTTTGCAAAAGTTCTGTGAACTTTAAGAATTGCGCTTTTTGTATTCCTCCACGGTATAGATCATTAGGGTGTCTATTTGAGGTAATAACAAGGGTTACGTTGAGTTCAAATAATTTTTTAAATAATCGCTCTAGCATCATGGCATCCGCAATATCGGTTACATAAAATTCATCGATACAAAGCAATTGGGTTTCTGTGTGTAATTTTTGGGCGTAAGCCGCCATTATTTCGGTTTTATTTTGCTTTGAGCAGTTGTGGATATAAGAATGAATCTCTGACATGAATTTACTGTAATGAAATCGAGTTTTTTGTTGGATGGGACAGGCTTCAAAAAACAGGTTCATTAACATTGATTTACCGCGTCCCACATCACCATAAATGTATAAATTGGGATTTTCAGGTCGCCGGGATTTGATTTTGAAGAAAATTGATTTTTTATTATATTTTAACTGCAATATGAGTTTATCGAGGGTAGCTTGTAGTTTGGAAATGACCACAAGTTGATCATTATCAAGCTGGATACGTTGATCATGTGCCCATTGGTAATAGATACTTTTTAATAATTCAGAATTGAGGGAGTCGTTAGTTTTATTGACTTGATGAAGGTATCTTTTGATCATATTGGATTGAATGGCATTTGAGGACTTTAGACTAGCATTATTTAGTTAAATAATGCTAGATCAAATTCTTAAATAGTTCTTAAGCCGCTCAGTTGAATACTTTTTATTATTAACATGGTAAAATTCCGCTCTTTTAGACTTTCTTGGCTTCATTGATTACATGATTAAACAGCGAACTTTAAAAAATACGATACGAGCCACAGGGGTAGGTCTTCATACTGGAGAAAAGGTATATTTAACGATACGCCCTGCCGAAGTGAATACTGGCATTATATTTCGTAGAGTTGATCTAGCAGAGCCAGTTACCATAAAAGCAACGCCAAAAAATGTAGGGGAAACAGTACTTTCAACTACGCTCGTTGCGGGTGATGTAAAGATTTCTACTATTGAACATTTATTGTCTGCATTTGCTGGTTTAGGTATTGATAATGCAATTATTGATGTCAGTGCTCCAGAAGTGCCTATCATGGACGGTAGTGCTGGGCCTTTTGTATTTTTATTACAATCTGCTGGCGTTGACGAACAAGATTGCCCGAAGCAATATATTCGTATCAAGCATTCTGTTAAAATTGAGGATGGGGATAAATGGGCTTCTTTTGAGCCGTTTGATGGTTTTAAAGTCACTTTCACTATTGATTTTGAACATCCAGCCTTTGAAGATCATCTTAAAACAGCAACGATGGATTTTTCTTCAACTACTTTTGTTAAAGAGGTTAGCCGAGCAAGAACTTTTGGCTTTATGAAGGATATCGATATGCTAAGAGAAAATAACTTAGCTTTAGGCGGTAGTTTAGATAATGCAATTGTGGTTGATGAAGATAAAGTCTTAAATGAAGATGGTTTACGTTGTGCAGATGAGTTTGTAAAACATAAAATCCTTGATGCTATTGGCGATTTGTATTTATTAGGTCATAGTTTAATCGGGCAGTTTACGGGCTATAAATCTGGACATGGCTTAAACAATAAGTTGCTGAGAGCCTTATTAGACGATACAGAAGCATGGGAAATGGTAACGTTTTCAGATGATGAAGAAGCACCTATTTCATTTATGCGTTCAGCAGAATCGCCAAGAACGCCTGAATAAACGCCTTGTACTGCTTATTTGTGTTTAACCCAGAGTTTTTAATTTAAGGTTAGCATCCTGCACTATTGAGTTGTAGCGAGGCGTTTTTAAAAAACCTCGTTACGATTTAAATAGATTAACTTTTGATAACACACTAATTAGTATTAAATAATCTTTCCAGTGTGACGCTTAGTCTTTGTAATGAATTTCTAAGTTCCGCATCCTCTATAGCCATACTATCGACTTGTAGGGATTTTATTTTCTCATAAGACGGTAATTTGGGTTTTCTGATATTGCTGACTCTATTAATGGCTAGTGTGTTTATTATCTTAGTCTGCATAGTTAATATGCGTGTTCTGCTTAAGTTATTAATAGCCGATAAAATGATCTCTTCATAGAAGCGTAATTGCGAAGCCCAAGTTGCCGATTCGGTATAAATCAATAGCTTATTTTCTTTAATGACACAATGTCTAGCTTGATCAGCTAAGGTTTTAGGCAATACAACTTTAATGCCGTTTAATAGTTGTTGTTGGTTATTAATTTGTTGGTAATAAAATGCCATCGTCTTATTTAAGTAAGACAAAGAGTTTTTAAACGGCGGTGGTTTTCGAATCATGATAGTTGAAACTTTGTGATATGGCGTGTGTAAGCCAATCGATCAAGGCTTACACACGTTAACAGTAAAGGCTATTAATGAGTCTCTATGGTGTCTGCTTTTTGTTGATAGTTAGAAAGTTGATTAAAGTTAAGGTATTGATAAGATTCTTCAGCTGAACTACTGATTTGTTCTGCATAGACCATATACTCTTTAACAGTCGGAATTTTACCTAATAAAGAACATACCGCAGCAAGTTCAGCAGAAGATAAATACACATTAGCCCCGTTACCTAAACGGTTCGGGAAGTTACGTGTTGAAGTAGAAACCACTGTTGTATTTTCACCGACACGTGCCTGATTACCCATACATAATGAACAGCCCGGCATTTCCATACGAGCACCAGCTTTACCAAAAGTGCTGTAATAGCCTTCTTCAGTTAATTGCGTTTGATCCATCTTAGTTGGAGGCGCTACCCATAAGCGGGTAGGTAATTCGCCTTTTTGTTGTTCAAGCAACTTACCTGCGGCACGGAAGTGACCTATATTGGTCATACATGAGCCTAAGAACACTTCATCAATCTTAGTGCCAGCGACTGCCGATAAAGGTTTAATATCATCAGGATCGTTAGGGCAGGCTAGTAATGGTTCTGTGATTTCGTTCATATTAATTTCAATAATCTCGAAATATTCTGCATCTGCATCTGGTTCAAGTAACACAGGGTTAGCTAACCAGTCTTCCATGCTATTGATTCGACGTTTAAGTGTGCGCTCGTCACCATAGCCTTCAGCAATCATCCATTTTAATAAGGTGATGTTTGAATTTAAATATTCACGGATGGGTGCTTCATTTAGACGAATAGTACAGCCACCAGCAGAACGTTCTGCAGAGGCATCAGACAACTCAAAAGCTTGTTCAACTTTTAAATCAGGTAAGCCTTCAATCTCAAGGATACGCCCCGAGAATACGTTTTTCTTACCTTTTTTATCGATAGTTAATAAACCGCGTTGAATGGCAGCATAGGGTATCGCATTAACCATATCACGTAGCGTAATGCCTGGTTGCATTTCACCCGTAAAACGCACTAACACTGATTCAGGCATATCCAGAGGCATAACTCCTGTTGCTGCAGCAAACGCCACTAAACCTGAACCCGCAGGGAATGAAATACCTAAAGGAAAACGAGTGTGCGAGTCACCGCCTGTACCGACAGTATCAGGTAATAACATACGGTTTAACCATGAATGGATAATACCATCACCAGGACGTAAAGATACACCACCGCGATTCATAATAAAATCGGGTAGAGTATGTTGCATGGTGACGTCAACGGGTTTTGGATATGCTGCAGTATGACAGAATGATTGCATCACTAAGTCAGCAGAAAAACCTAAACAAGCCAGGTCTTTTAATTCGTCTCGGGTCATTGGGCCAGTGGTATCTTGTGAACCCACTGTAGACATGTACGGTTCGCAATAGGTGTTTGGGCGCACACCTTTAACACCACAGGCTTTACCCACGATTTTTTGTGCCAGAGTAAAGCCTTTGCTGGTTTCTTCTTCTGAACTAGGCCTTAAGAATACATCGGATGCGGATAAACCGAGTGATTTTCTCGCTCTATCGGTTAAACCACGTCCAATAATTAAAGGGATTCGGCCGCCCGCACGGACTTCATCAAGTAGAATGTCAGTTTTTAACGCAAAGGTGCAGATGACTTCATCAGTTTCATGATTTTTAATGACACCGTCGTAAACGTAAATATCAATGACATCACCCATGGCAAGGTTAGCCACATCACACTCAAACGGTAAGGCGCCGGAATCTTCCATCGTGTTAAAGAAAATCGGGGCAATTTTGCCACCGATACACACACCACCATCACGCTTGTTAGGGATAAAAGGAATATCATCGCCGATGTACCATAACACGGAGTTAGTCGCTGATTTACGAGAAGAACCAGTCCCGACCACATCACCCACATAAGCAACGGGGAAGCCTTTTTCTTGCAGTTCTTCGATTTGTTGTTCTGCATTAGTAATACCTTCTCTAGGTATTTTTAACATCGCTTTAGCGTGTAGCGGAATATCAGGTCTTGACCACGCATCGGGAGCCGGTGATAAATCATCCGTATTGGTTTCACCCGTCACTTTAAAGACCGTCACGGTGGTTTTATCTGCTACGGGTGGCTTAACAGTAAACCATTCAGCATCAGCCCAAGATTGAATCACTTGTTGTGCAGACGCATTACCTGCTTTGGCTTTAGCTTCTACATCGTGAAACGCATCAAATATCAATAAAGTGTGTGACAGACCTTTAACGGCAATAGGCGCTAAGGTGGGATGATCCAATAAATCAATCAATGGGGTAATGTTATAACCACCCAGCATAGTGCCCAATAATTCTGTAGCATCTTCTGCTGTTAAGATAGGTGAAAAAGCTTCACCTTTGGCGATGGCAGTTAAAAAACTGGCTTTAACATAAGCGGCTTCGTCAACTCCAGCAGGAACACGATTTGCTAATAGATCAAGAACAAATGCTTCTTCGCCTTGGGGGGGGCTTTTAATTAACTCAACTAAAGCAGTGGTTTGTTCAGCATCAAGTGGTTTAGGCACAACACCTACACTGGCGCGTTCTTCAACATGTTGGCGGTACTGTTTTAGCATAATTAGCTCCTCGTAGAGTTTTTAGGAAATTTGCAGGATAAATTGAGCAGGCCAAACTATCATGGTATTTTGGTTTGCTCCCTGATTTAAAGCTTGATTAGATGGGGTAAAATAATCAAGACGTATTTGATAATGGTTTCACCTCAATGACTATGAATTACAATAAAGTGGTTAACGTGCTTTGGATGAGCTAATAGCTGTTCAAAACGCACATAGCTAGATAATAACATTGCTGGCATCATTATCAACAAAAAATGCACAAAAACCTATGTTCTAGGTGTTTGCGGGGTCAAGGCGCTTATAAAGCGAGTTAGGAGAGAGTAAAGTGAAAAAGTGTGAAGTATGTGGAGCGGAGAGATTATTAAATGCAGTGCGTTGTGCAGACTGTGGTACGTTTTATCCGACCCTAAAGGAATTATTTGATGCAGAAGTGCGTTATGAAGAACAGCAATCAGTAAAAGGCTGGATTAAAAGAATGCTCAGTGCAGAAAGCACCAAACAAGCGGTATATGATGAGTTTAAAGCGTTTAAGGCTGGCTTGTCTAAAACAGCCTTATTGACGCTTTATGTGATTGCCGCGTTTGTGTTTGCCTTGTTGATTACAGTTTTATAATCAATAGAGCAGGGCTTTAGCTTAGCCTTTGCCACGAGTGCGGGATTTATCTTTGGCAGTTTCTAACGTTTCAAAGCGTTTTTCAATAAATTGAATGATCAGTTCGGCAATGTCTTTCTCACTGGCTGTTTCGATGCCTTTTAAGCCAGGAGAGGAGTTAACTTCCATAATCACAGGGCCATGATTAGAGCGTAGCATATCCACACCACAGACATTTAAGCCCATGATTTTTGCCGCTCTGACTGCAGTGGATCTTTCTTCTGGGGTTAAGCGGATAAGTTCTGCACTGCCGCCGCGATGCAGATTCGATCTAAATTCACCTTCTTCGGCTTGTCGCTTCATAGAGGCGACCACTTTATCACCGACCACGAAGCATCGAATGTCACTTCCACCCGCTTCTTTAATAAATTCTTGTACCATAATGTTGGCATTAAGCCCCATAAAAGCCTGAATTACACTTTCTGCCGCATTATGTGTTTCAGCTAGTACCACGCCAATACCTTGGGTGCCTTGGAGTAATTTAATCACTAATGGCGCACCACCGACTTGGGAGATTAAATCTTCAATATCATCGGGGTTATTAGCGAAACCAGTGACTGGTAGGCCTATGCCTTTTCTGGCTAATAATTGCATTGAGCGCAATTTATCACGTGATCTGGAAATGGCGACCGATTCGTTTAGCGGAAACACATTCATCATTTCGAATTGTCTTAATACCGCTGTGCCATAAAAAGTGACTGAAGCGCCGATACGTGGGATAACCGCATCAAATCCTGTTAAATCTTCACCTCGATAATGAATCGAAGGATTGTGAGAAGTGATGTTCATATAGCATCGTAACACGTCCAGTACTCTTACTTCATGACCACGAGCTTCTGCAGCTTCAACTAATCGAGCTGTTGAGTAAAGTTTAGAGTTGCGGGATAAAATAGCGATTTTCATGATAGGTTAGACTATTACTAAAGTTAACCTATATTTTGGCATGAATTAAAGTAACTAGCATTACAATTACCCCGATTATTACAAAAAAAATATCAGCTCTAGTCCTTTAGAACACTATTTATCGTGTAATATTTGCTCCTAATACTATAATTTTTCTTGATTAAATATGCCTGAGTTACCCGAAGTTGAAACCACCTGCCGTGGCATTGCACCTTACATAAAGGACCTTAGTTTTAAACGGGTTATCGTCCGGCAGCCGAGTTTACGTTGGCTAGTGCCAGCAGAGTTAACTCAATTATTGTCTGGCTTAACCGTTAAAGCGGTTAACAGAAGGGCAAAATACATCTTAATCAACACAGAACAAGGGACTTTAATCATACATTTGGGTATGTCGGGTAGTTTGCGGATTATTCAGGATGGACAAGAGGCCAAGAAACACGATCATATCGATTTTATAATGAGTGATGACTGCGTATTGCGCTTTAATGATCAGCGGCGCTTTGGTGCAGTGTTATGGACGACTGATCCCATTGATGAGCATCCATTAATTAAAGATTTAGGCCCAGAACCTTTAGGGGCTGATTTCAATGGCTCCTTACTTTATAAACTATCTAGAAATCGCAAAGTGCCAGTTAAAACCTTTATCATGGATAGTCATATCGTGGTGGGGGTAGGGAATATTTATGCTAATGAAGCACTTTACCAGGCCTCTATACAACCAACTCGACACGCCGGTACTATAGCCCTAGCAGAATACGAGCAACTAGCGGAAGCGATTAAAGAGATTCTGCAAAGAGCCATTCAACAAGGTGGAACGACATTGCGGGATTTTGTTAACGAAGCAGGCAAGCCGGGCTACTTTAAACAACAATTACAAGTGTATGGGCGAAAGAATCAGCCCTGTTTTAAGTGTAATAACACGCTGATAGAGGTGAGGCTGGCTAATCGTTCCACGGTTTATTGTCCCGCCTGTCAGCAGTAGACATACGCATAAAAACGCTACAATCAGGATGAATTTGATTGCATTGTTGCAATATCTCCCTATAATACTCCTCTGCTTTCAGGTTCCATTGGATAGTTAAGTCTAATGGTTAAACGGGAAGTCGGTAAGGTTTAATACCAAATCCGACGCTGCCCCCGCAACGGTATATAAGTAAAGAAGCATCGTTACGCCACTGTGTATTGACATGGGAAGGTGATGGTTCAGGTTAACGCCACTTATAAGCCCGGAGACCGGCCCGTCAGCATATTCGCAACAGCGGAGGGCTGTCTGGCGGAGTGAATGCGTGCTTTCGTGCGCTTCATCTTCTATTCTCCTCTGTTTGTTATACCTAAAACTCTATGCGCGGGCGGCGCAGAGGACATTATGCAAAAAATATTAATCAGCTCACTATTGCTTGTGGGATTGACTCCACAGACACAAGCGCAAGAAAAAACTTCTGATAATGCTTTAGAACTCCCTAATATGGTGGTGACAGCCACACGTACTGAAACCCCAGAAAATGAGGTAGGCAGTGCCATGACAGTGATTACCGCAAAAGATATTGCCGATAAAAATATCAATAATGTCGCCGATGCGTTACGGACAGTTCCTGGCTTGGATGTGGTGCGCACGGGTAGTGTGGGTCAGCAAACTTCAGTTTTTATGCGTGGGGCCAATTCAAACCATACCTTAGTGTTAATTGATGGCGTAGAAATGAATGATCCCTCCAGTCCAACGGGGGCTTTCGATTTTGCATTCTTACAAACGGATAATATTGAACGAATTGAAGTCTTAAGAGGCGCGGCCAGTGCGGTTTTTGGTTCTGATGCCATTGGAGGGGTGATTAATATCATCACTAAAAAGGGGGCAGGCAAACTTAAATTAAATGGCATTGCAGAAGGCGGTTCTTACGGTACCTGGAAAACAGGTGGTAATATTTCCGGCGGCACTGAGCGAGTCAATTATAGTTTGGATGCGTCAAGATTTGAGACCGATGGTTTTTCGTCTGCGGATAAAAATCTCGGTAATGTATTACCCAATGGCTATAGAAACACTAATGTGAGTGGTCGTACTGGTTTTAAAGTGAATGATGCTTTTGATTTAGGACTGACCCTACGTTATGGTGAGGGTAAAACTGCCTTGGATAATGGTGGTGGTAGAGGTGCGGATGATCCAAATTATTACGGTACTTTTAATGAATTGTTCACCCGTGGCTTTGGGCATCTTAAGCTTTTTGAGGATTTATGGGAGCAAACCTTAGGCGTGGCGTATAGCCGAACTGATCGCAATAATGTGAACGCAGTCGATCAATTTAATAATTTTAGTTCACGGGCGAACAATTTAGGTGAGAAGGTAAAGCTAGATTATCAAAATATTTTTCATGTGCATAAGTCAAATACAGTGACGCTAGGTGTTGAAGAAGAAGCGGATAGTTTAAGCAGTTTTGCTAGTTATGATTATCCAGATTGGGATTATTCATCTAGTGCGGCTATGCCCGTAAAGACTATGAATACGATGGGCTATTACTTACAAGATCAAATCAAGTTATTTGAGCGCTCTTTTACTACTTTGGGTGTGCGCTATGATGATAATAATCGCTTTGGTGGGCATGAAACGTGGCGAGCCAATGAGCTTTATACCATTAAAGAAACCAATACCCGTTTAAAAGGGAGTTACGGCACAGGTTTTAAAGCGCCTACTTTAAATCAATTGTATGACACGATTTATGGTACCGGAAATGTCAATTTAAAATCTGAGACGAGTCAAAGTTGGGATGTGGGTGTAGAGCAGGATTTATTTGGAAAACTGAGTACTTTGGGTGCTACTTATTTTGAGAATCATTTTAATAACCTTATTCAAGCTAACTTTGCCCCTTATGTAAACCAAAATGTGAGTAAAGCCAAGGTGCAGGGTGTTGAAACCTTTATGGAAGTTCGACCGTGGGCCGATTTGACTGTACGAGGTACTTATACTTATCAACAAACTGAAAACTTAGATAACGGTGAGCAGTTGTTACGTAGGCCAAAAGATAAAGCCAGTTTTGATACCGATTATCGTTTTCTTGAAAAAGCCCATATTCATGCCAACGTGTTGGTGGTAGGTCCAAAAGCGGATTATGCCAGCACGGTTGCTGGTTATGCGCTACTTAATCTGGCAGGTAGTTATGACGTCTATAAGGATGTGCAACTCTTTGCGCGGCTTGATAACGTGTTTGATAAACAGTATGAAGAAGTCTATGGTTATGGGACTTCAGGCGTTGCTGGCTACGGTGGTGTTAAATTAGCTTATTAATATTACCCAATCGGGTCGGCTTACGAACGATGGGTAGAACCTTTTTCTTATCAATCCATTATAATAACTAAAACTTGTGCCACTACGGCATTACTATTAACTCGATCACTTAATAACATTATGAATATAAAACCCTGGTTGAAGACTGATACGCTGCCTATCCTTTTGATTGCCTTGATGGTTATGACTCGTTTTCATCATTTTGGCAATGTGTTGCATCTTCCTGATGCATCATTAGCGGTATTTTTCTTTGCAGGGTTTTATCGTAAGAAAGCCTTGCTAGGCTTTTTATTAGGTTTAGCCGCGTTAATTGATTTTATCGCTATTAAAAATGGTACACCGGCGGGTTGTATTTCACCTGCTTATGTCTTTTTGATTCCTACTTACGCCACGATGTGGTTTGCAGGGCGGACTGCGACAACTTTTAACCCCATGCAATTGCGGGATTTAATAAAATCGATCGGCTTGTTAATGTTAGCGACTTCTCTAGCCTTTGTTATTTCTAATGCGAGTTTCTATTTATTTTCGGGTAAATTTGAGTCGTTAGCGCTAGGTGATTACATGGCGGCAGTGCAGCAGTATTATGTACCTTATGTGTTTTCTACTTTGGTCTATGGGGTAGTGGGTTTTGGTGCAGTTAAAGTGTTTAAAGCATTACCGGCGTTCTTATTTCGTCATAAATCAATTTAACGTAGTAACACCTTAGATTTATTTTCGTTAAGCGTTAAAAAATGGGCAGATACTCTGCCCATTTTTTTTACTGATGCTCAGTTAATGGTTTACCGTTCTTTATATTTGCTATATCAAGGAGAGCGGGAGGTCGGCAGTTCCTTCATTCATCGATGCTAACTAACACCTATGAGCGTGGACGCCGTTTTTCCAGCTAATGGTTGTTTTTATCATTTATGCTATACTAAATCTTAAGTTTTTGGGGGGTGTTTATGTCTGCTATTTTAAAAAATCATATAGAAACAATTTTCGATTATGATTTGACCGATACTGAGCTTGACTTATTATCTGGCGGAATGAGCAAGGAAGAATATATGTCCATTATCAATCAAGAAGGAATTAATCACGATCTTATGTCTTTGTTTGCCATTCGTGGTGACACTAAAAAAGCTGACTTTTATATGAATCTTTTAGATAAAGATTACGTTAAGCTCAATATCAAATGGGACTTATTTTCCCCCGCAGTGCATTAAATTTGTCTTGTTCATTGATAACAGAAAGCAACTTAAATATTGTTTTCTTATCGTAGGGTGATTTCTTAGCTATAGCTTCTGCTAACAAATAATTAACTGTTAATAAATCACCATGGAAGTTGATATTAAGCAGTGAGCCGTTAATTGATTCATCAACCGCCATAACTCTTAAAGTCTCCCTAAAATTTCTAACTAACTTTTTATACCCATAGACGTTAGCCATAACCCAGTCTTGGTGTACCGCTTTCCCGCCTAGCCGCTCAATAAATCCGTGATATGTTAATCTTGACCCGACATTCCGCACCCTCAAAAAATAAGCATTCAAAATCAATTAATTGAAAATTATGTTGCTATTTAGCAAAAAAATATATGATTGAATATCAATAAGATGCCCAAGGGGTGCGGAATGTCGGCTTGACACATACTGATTCAATGTTTCAGATAATAGCCTTATTGGATTGCGCTGATCTAAATTAAATAATGCTTCCTCGCCTGTTTGCCTATTGTGCAATATCTCATGCCATAGACTTTCTATTGCATACTCATGATGCTCAGTTAATGGCTTACCGTTCTTTATATTTGCAGCAATTCCCAATTTAAAACCCTGCTAAACTTAAAGTAATTTCGAATGACGACAGGAAAGCCGCTATTAATACAAAAGCCACTACAGAAGCCAAACAAAAATTTTCATTTAATGCAGTCATTTCAAGTATTGCG
>CAIQNQ010000272.1 GCA_903873165.1 uncultured Methylococcaceae bacterium
TTAGCGATAGGAAATATATTTAAATTTTGCCAGTACTCTGTACCATTTTTGGTATAGTTAAGCACATCTATATTAATGGGTTGCCATTGGCTCAGGGCTAAGCGTATTTTATCTAAACTTGCTCTATCGGTATTGGGGCCTCGCAATAGTCTAGGTGTATTGCCGATGACTTCTTCTCGACTATAACCAGAAATTTTGCAAAAAGCATCATTAACATAAACAATACGTGGTCCTGGGTTGTCAAGACTTGCTGCATCACAAATGACCACGGCTTCACTCATCGCTGAAACACACGATGATAGTAAAGTCATCTGTTCATTTTGTTGTATTTCTAAGCTTATATCGCGATAAAAATAAAGAAATTGGCTAAGTTGACCCGCACTATTATAAATAGGATTTAAATTAATCTTGTTCCAGACCCCTATACCTTCTTTACGATAAATAAATAGTTGGCACTGATGAGTTTCTCTAGCGTTAATTGCTGTTGTTAAATTGTTTAATTCTTCGATATCAGTATTTGAACCTTTTAGAATATCAAAGTTTTTTCCTATTAACTCATTTTGAGAGTAGTTGGTTATTTTTTCAAAGGCTGGATTTATATAGGTTATTTTATTATTAGTGTCTGTCAGCATAACGCCTACAACTAGACTTTCTAAAATCGAGTCGTTTTGAACTTTATGGTCTACTAATTGGTCATGGTCGGTGCTGTCGATACCTAGTGAATAAAAGCCGATTACTCCATCATCAACTATATGTGGCAAATATCGCGTTAATTTATGGATTTCTTCCCCAGTCTTGGCGTTAGTGCCAAGACGTTTATATTGTTGTTCTTTACCATTAAGCACGCCTTCAAGTTTGGGAAAAAGATCATAGTAAATATCATCACTTAAAAGATAACGAATATGTTTTCCTTCGATTTCTTCTGGTGATAGTCCAAACCATTCTGAATAAGCTGGATTACAATACTCATTTATAAGTTGATTGTTCCAATATCCGATCAGAACGGGTGTGTGGTAAAGAATAAATTTCAGTCGCTCATATTCTTCAAGCAACGTTTTTTGTTGCAGTGCGGATAGTTCTTTAAGCCTTGAGGGATTATTAGTCATATTTCACTCTTTATCTGCGATAAGGGGTAATTATCCAGTATGGCATTACACCTAAACCTAGGTATCATACTAAGATTACTGGACTTTATAATCATAATAAGATAAATTGTAACAGTTAATTAGCTACTTTTATCATTATATCGTTAATATTAACAGCCTTTAAAAAAACAGCTTGCACAGTTGAACATAACATAATTAATTTTATTGGCAATTATTATTTGTTGAGAGTTACCTAAGTTGTTTATTTATTTATTTATTTATTTATTGCTGAAATACTCCCTCCTACATTGCCTTCATGGTCTATCCATTGATGCGCCAGATTAAGGTTGGTTAACCATTGGGTGCCATTTTCTTCTTTAAGCATGGCAATCGTAGAAGCACTTCCGGCTAACACACAAAAATCACTGACGACAGTGACGGAAGAAAAGTATTGCACGGGCCAGCCAGTAATGGGATTTAAAATATGTCCATAACGTTTGCCGTTAATCATAATACATCTTTCATAATCGCCACTGGTGGCCATACCGCCAGTAGTTAAGCCAATGGCACTAATAATGTCGTCTTTTTTTTGTGGATGTTGAATCCCTATTTGCCAAGGCCTACCATCAGGGTGGCTACCAATCACCTTAATATCACCCCCTAAGTTGATTAGGCCATGTTTAACGCCCAATTGAGTAGCCATTGCAGCGGCTCTATCCGTTGCATATTCTTTAACGATGCCACCAAAGTCTAATTGCATGCCAGTACGAGAAAAGCTTAATTTAGAGTTAGCCCAGCGCACTTTCTCCCAGCCGATTTTTTTTAAGGCTTTATCAATGTATTTTGGATTGGGTAAGGTATTTGAGTTTTGGGTAAATTTCCAAACTTTACGCAATGCGCCTGATGTAATATCAAACAATCCATCACTTTGTTCATAACAGGTGACGGCATAATTTAAAAGGCTGGCAGTTTCAGGATCGACTTCGATAGACTTCCCGGCTTCAGCGTAGCGATTAATCTCAGATAAAAAGCTTTTAGGGTTGTAACGAGAATATTTTTGTTCGAGGCGAACTATATCGCCAATGACAGCATCAGCAATATTTTTTGATGTGACTTTATCGGTGGTATAAATTTGCACTTGGCACGGAGAGCCCATTGCTTTGAATTGATAATTGAATAACGTTAATTCTGACAAATGTGCGCCTAGGTGTTTTGCGGTCTAGTATTTGAAGTTAATCTTAGCTGAGAACATAGAAAAACTAAAGTTGTCCTCTGCTGTACCAGCGCCACCATTTATACCGTAGTTCATTTTGCGTTCGTAAAAATCAATTCCTAAGCCTAAATTTAAGCGATTAAAAAATTCCTTATTCAGTTGTACGCCACCGCCGATTGCACCAAAATTAGCCAGACGATAATCTGAGCTATAGAATCCATCGGCTCGTGTTGAAAGAAAGTAGGGTGCATAAAAATCAGCTGCTCCTTGGGAGTAATAACGCATTCGTGGTGTTAAGTTCCATCCTGCATAAATAGGTTGTATCCAGGTAAATTCAAAGGTATGTGCATCAACACCCCAAGTATCGGCATAAAATCGATAGTCTACGTGCATGGCAGCAGCATTTAGTGCGCCGAAATGCTGCACATATCTTACTAATGTGGCAAATTGGTCACGGTTAGTTGGTCGGGTGTCATGAACATAAGTTCCGCAATCATTATGAAAGCATAATGGAGTAGCCCCTTCTAAGTAGGCGTCTTTGTAAGGGTCTGATAAATAACCTTGATTATGGGTATAGGTTAAGTTAGTTTGAATTAAAGCATCTTTGTTTAAAATTTGCGTAAGACCTAGCAGACCTTGGTGGGTTTGTTTTTCACCACCTACATCGGGTCTACGATACATGCCATTATTAATGAATGTTTGTGGTATTAGACCAGGTGGAAAAGTTAGTATTGGGATACTAGCACATTGGCTGCCCTTATAGATGTAATCTGATGGACAATGATCTACCGCCCAGACATTATCAGAGGAATATCCATAACCACTAGATAAGGAAGTTCTTTTTTGGTTAAAATCAAGGAGTGAGTCGATGTTAAAAAAGGTTGAGTCATAGTCATTTTCACTTGAACGTCCGACATTTAATCCTACATTACCAGCACTATGAATATAGTTGCCTGAAATATCGACAGCATCACGCACGTCTTTAATGGATGCGCCTGATTTTTGCATTTTAGCTTGACCGTTGGTAGGTTTGTAATAAATGGGTGAGGCGCCTGTTATAACATCTTTAACTCCATTTATTTTTAACTTAAATTTATCATTAAAAGGAATTGATGCATTTGCTTGATAGACATCAATTTTCATTCGATTATTGCTTTCAGAATAACGGGTAAACTGAGAGTCTAAATCGAAATACTCTGCTTCAGCTGCTATAGCTGTTGGGGATATTCCGGGCAAAGCCAATGTGGCAATTGTGAGTGCCGCTAAAGAGTTGGTGTTTTTGGTTTTTTTAGTTACAGCCACAACCACCTCCACCAACGCCATAGCCACCAGAAGCCGCTTCTTTAGACGTATAAGTATGCTTCATTATCGCAGAATCTAAAGGGAGTGTTTCTAAAGCCATTTGGGGTTTGGCTAAGCTGCCGCGTTCCCAAGGTGATAATTTTTGCACACACCCAGTTAAAAATATGCTATAAATTGCAAAAAAAAATAGTTGTTTCGTAAGCGTTGTCATAATTACTCGGCTAAAAGTTTTTCTATTTTTGCACGTAACTCAGCTTTTTCTTCCGTGTGAAATCCAAGTTGAATAAATCTGATTTTACCTTGTCGATCGATTATATAAGACGACGGCATAGCCAGAACGCCATAGTTGTTAGGGCATTGATTGTCTGGATTGACTGCGACGGTGAAGTTAATTTTGTGGTTTTGTAAAAACTGCTCGGCATCTTCTTTTGTCTCGTCTAGGTTAATGGCAATTACCTCAAAGTTTTTAGCTTTAAGTTCAGTATTGATCTGTTCTAAAAAAGGCATTGATTGCTCACAAGGTCCACACCAAGAAGCCCAAAAGTCAACGTAAAGTACTTTACCTGGTTTTGCTAGTTGGACAGGATTGCCAGAATTGAATTCTTTCAGATCACAGTCTGGTGCTGGAGATCCAATTTCAACTGCTGGACATAATGTTGTAACTAAAAGTAAGAAAATAAAGCTAAGTAATTTCATGGTTGCCTTAATGAAAGGAGGGTGTTTTTTAGATTATGTATTTATAATATTAACAATATATGCTGAGTTTATTATAAATAAATTATATGATATTTCTATTACATTCTATAATGATTTCAATTTAATTTTAAAGGAAAATAGAAGATGGCAAGTATATTTAATCTAATGTTGTATTATTTAGCAGGAACATCAGCTAATGACAGTTGGTCTATGAATCAGGCAGGCACTTATAATTATTTTTTAGATGGTGCAGGTGGAGTTGATACATTAAGCGTAGGCTCATTAACAGCCGCTCAATTTACCTTAACGCAAAA
>CAIQNQ010000273.1 GCA_903873165.1 uncultured Methylococcaceae bacterium
CGACGCACCTTTTTTGAACAAGTGCGAACTTTACTTCAAGTTATTCCGTTTGATAGCTGGGAACATTTCATGGCATTTATGCTGGATGGGCAGAAGAAAAATACCTAGAAAAATATATGGTTTTAAATTGGGAATTGCTGAGATATTATGCTTCATCAACATTAATTTTATCTGTCGTGTAAAATAGTGCATAAAGTGTATTTTGGATTTTTAAAGACGTGATAGAGCAGGTAGAAGATTTAGTTCAAACTAGACTCCCGACTGAACAAGGCGAGTTTGTCTTACATTACTATAGCAATACGATAGACAATAAAGAGCACATGGCTTTAGTAAAGGGTGATGTGGCTAATAAAGAAAATGTACCCGTGCGGGTTCATTCTGAGTGTTTTACGGGCGATGTTTTGGGGTCAAGGCGTTGTGATTGTGGTGAGCAATTAGCTATGGCTATGCAACTTATCAATGATTTAGGTTATGGGGTTTTGATCTATCTTCGACAAGAAGGTAGAGGGATTGGCTTGTTAAAAAAACTGCAAGCTTATAATTTACAAGATGAAGGGATGGATACGGTGGATGCTAATATTCATTTGGGCTATCTTGCGGATGAGCGTGAATATAATATTGCCGGTTTAATATTAGAAAGTTTGCAAGTTAGGTCAGTTAGAGTGCTGACTAATAACCCAGAAAAAATAGACTCATTAACAAAGCTAGGGATCACAGTAACAGGACGTATTCCTGTGCAAGTTGTTGCTCATGATGAGAATGTTGGTTATTTAAAAACCAAAGCCAAGAAAATGGCGCATATTTTGTTTGAACCTAAGGCTTAGGGCCTAACATAATCTCCACTAATTTAACCCAATAAGCCGCGCCGATCGTTAAAATATCATCGTTAAAGTCATATGAGGGTTGTGCAATAAGCAGCTGTTTTCAGAAGAGCCGTTGCCAATCCAAAGATAGCAACCGGGTTTTTCTTGGAGCATAAAAGCAAAATCTTCAGAACCCATGCTTGGTGAGGGATTAGTGTTAACGCCATCTTCTCCCGCGATGGCTAGAGCAGCTTGTAAGGCTATGGCTGTTTCAGTTTCAGTATTAAAAGTGACCGGATAGCCTGCGTTTTCGGGGTTAAATTTTAATGTGGCTTTAATGTCAAAGCCTGAGCAAATATGCTGAACTAGATGAGATAATTTTTCTGCGATTAAGGTTTTTACTTCTGAACTAAAACACCTAAAAGTACCTCTTAACACCACAGTTTCTGGAATAGCATTCCAAGTATTTCCGGCATGGATTTGGGTAATACTCACTACCGCTGAGTCGGCAGGATTAATATTTCTACTCACAATACTTTGTATCGCCGTGATGAGTTGTGCGGCGTAGCGGCATGAGTCGCTTGTCCGCTTAGGGTAATTTCAAAACAATCAAATGAAGCCATCATGGCGCCTGTTTTAACTGCAAAATGCCCGACTGGGATATCTGGAAAATTGTGCATACCAAAGACACTATCAGCAGGAAACTCTTCGAATAGCCCATCAACTATCATTTGTTGTGCGCCCGCCCGACCTTCTTCTGCGGGTTGGAAAATAAAATACACAGTGCCGTCAAAGTTTCTATTAGTTGCTAGATATTTAGCCGCTCCTAGTAGCATTGCCGAATGCCCATCATGTCCGCAGGCGTGCATTTTGCCATCGTGACAAGATTTATGAGCAAAACTGTTCTGTTCTTGGATGAATAGCGCATCCATATCAGCTCTAAGGGCAATTTTTTTGTTACTATTTCCAGCTGAAAGTGTTGCGACCACTCCAGTTTTGCCTAAGCCTTGCTGTACTTGCAGTCCAAAACCAGTGAGTTTATCGGCAATAAATTGTGCTGTTTGGGTTTCTTCAAAGGCCGTTTCTGGAAATTGATGTAAATGCTGACGCCATTGGCGCATTTCATCGTGGTATTGCTTAAGATCTGTAGTTATTTTCATAGGTGAATTGATATTTTTAGCCAATAATTCATGTTAAATAGCTTTTGGTAACTCGCAATAAATAAAATAGTTAAATAAAACACGAGTTGTTAAAAAAAACAGCAGTGCAATAGCTTCAGCTATTACCTGTAAAAATAGCTAAAGCTATCTTACTCCAACATAAACGGGGGGGGGGTATTATTGCGTCTTACTTTAATCCTATAAGCAGTATAGGCTTTATAAAGGTTAATCTTGTATTCATGATGGCATAATAAGATATTTAGCATCTCATTGAGTAGTTGAAATAACATTTTTTTAGTATAATCAGTCAGTTTAGTGCCTTTTAGCTTAATTTATATGACTGATACAAAAATTGAATGTAATCTTTGTGGATTGCCTGTAGAAATTTTTGCCTTCTCTTTAAAAACGACTCAAGGTGAAAAATTGTTTTGTTGCGAGGGCTGTAAGTCAATTTTTAAATTATTGAATGAAGATAAGTTGTTCTCAGATTCAGATATGGACTAATATGTTGTCAAGTGTCAGCATAAATTTCTGCTCTAAAGAATCTCGTTACTTTTCGCTTTATCTTTCTGTAAATTAGCTAAGTCTTTTTCATGCATTTTTTCTTCACATCACATAAAAAAACATTAATCTAAGAACTTAACAAGAACCCTGCCGCATGGCTTACCCAGCCCTTGCCGAGAAGCAGGGAGCTAGGATTTCCCAGCCCCCTGTTATATAGGGAGGTCGTATTAGAGTCCGTAAAGGACTGCTCGATGCAGAAACAAAACCAGCTATGAATTCAGTTATTAATACACTGGGCAAAAAGCTCCCCCATATACCGCTTTAAACGTGCCGTAAACAGTCTTGGCTGTACTGCCGCTACTGATGTTGAAATTAACATAATGACCCGTTAGTAAAGTATCATTAACTTGTTCGGCAAATGCGCTGAAAGCACCACCTTGTATGGCAGCACCTTCAGTACCGTAAAACAGGTAAGCTCCTTTGTCTAGGTTCCATTTACCACTGGCGGGGATAAACATAATTGGTGGAGCCACAACTGTGCTGGAGGTGCTTTTAGCCAAGTGTGTAACAACGGTAGATGAGCTATCCCAGTCTTTGGCAGTGAGACAAACATCGTGGGTGGTGCTGGAAGCATTGCTTTCGTTGGGACCTGTATAAAAAGTGAATGCCCATGAACCTAGATTTAAACCGTTACTGGTCTGAGGTTTAGGTACTACAACTGGCGTACTTGGCGTACCTGACGTAGTGGTAGTAGAACCAGCCTGACTGTATTGGTAGGGCAAAAGAGTTAAGCTTAATAAGCAGAGGGTTTTGATAATACGCATTGATTAATCCTAGTTATAATGGGTGGTTAATAAAGTGGCGATTATAAACTGGGTAGTTCATAAAAATCAATGCGGGTACATATTATTTTTTTGACATAGTGCAGAGCCAATCTTTGGATAATCCTATAACCAAAGACGCCATCTGCACATCAAACAATCATATTGAAAACACGGGTAATTGTATTTACAATAAATTTATATACTCATTCGATAGAATATCTTTTTATCAAAATAATAGTTTGAGCATTACATAATATTTAAACTTGAATAGTCATTAAGTTTTAAATACCTTTCAGGAAAAGCAAATATAAATACATTATTATGAACCTAATGCTAAAACGGTTAATTATTTTAATATCCTCTTTATTAATATCTTGCTCAACATCTAGTCGATCCCAAAATAGTAGCTTAGAAATTTTTAGCAGTACTGAAAGTGATAAATGTCAATATTTTATCGATGTTGCTAGTAGACAAAAAACCAATAAAATTTTATTTATTGGCGATTCCCATGCAGTTGGATTGTTCGGTAAAGAATTATTTAATAGATTACAAAGCAAATATCCTTTAAGTGAGCTATATTTTTATGCTGTATGTGGCAGCTCACCTAATTGGTGGTTAAATGGCACCGAAACTCAATGTGGATATTGGCAATTGGATAGTAAAGGTCATGAAATAAAAACAATACGGGAAGCTACTCCTGATTTAAAAGAACTGATACAAAATATAAAACCGAATTTAATTATAATTGAACAAGGGACAAATTTAATTAGACTTAAACCTGTTGATGTAAAGCAACAGGTTATTCAATTAATAGATGTTATAAAAGCCATGACTCCAGCACAAATAGTCTGGGTTGGCCCACCGGATGCTAGAGCCTATTCAAAACAAGCTATCAATTCTACCTTTTTAACATTATTAGACGTGTGTTCTGAGCAAAGACCAAAAATAAAGTTAATTGATAGTAGAAAATTCACGCATTACCCAGCATCAGCAAATGATGGTGTGCATTACTATGGATCAGATGGAGAGTTAGAAAATTCAAAATGGGCGAATGGAATCGTAAGCGATATTGAATGATGAATGTTAGAAAATAAAAACTCAATGTTCTACCGTTACAAAAGCCATTTTGGTAATGCCGGCATGTTGTACAGTCGCCATGACTTCTGCTAATTTTTCATAGACCACTGCTTTATCAGCATACAGATGCACACCAATATCTGGGGTCTTTTCTAGTTCAGACTTTAAGTTAGTTTCTAATGCCGCTAAATCTGCAATGGGATTCTTATTGATTGTAATCCCGCCTTGGGCATCGATACCCAATTGCAACGGTTGTTTATGGATATCGGCAGTTGTTTGTGCGGTTTTGGGTAGATTAACATGCACTGATTGAGTCAGTAGCGGTGCGGTGACTAATAAAATAATTACCAATACCAGCATCACATCTACCAAAGGTGTGACGTTAATCTCACTTAAGGCATTTTCATCTTCAGATTGAGGTTTAAAAGCCATGACTTAGCCCTGCGTATTGTGGTTATTCAAAGCGGCAGTCATAAAGCTTGCCACAAAATTTTCCATAGTGGCGCGTTGGATTTTTAATTGTCTTAAGGCAAAGTTATAGCCCAATACCGCAGGTACCGCGACGGCTATCCCGAAGGCGGTGGCTATTAAAGCGTCACCAATCGGGCCTGCAACTACGTCTAAACTGGTTGAGCCACTGGCTGTAATATCGTGCATGGCGTGCATAATGCCTAAGACTGTGCCAAATAAACCTACAAATGGCGAGGTGCTGCCAATACTGGCCAAGAGGGTTAAGCCAAATTCTAAAGAGTGTTGTTCTTTTTGTAATTGCACACGTAGTTGTTGTTCTAACAATTCATTAATGTCGCCAGCGTGTTTAAGTTGTTTGCCGGCCGCTTCTTTATGTTCTTTTAACCACGTTGTGCCTATATAAGCTAAGCGGGCATCTGAACCTAAGGCGACATTATCAGGTAATGTGCTTAGTTGATTTAAGCTGCCTAATGCCCAGAACGCTTCTTCAAAACGTGCATTACAGCGTTGGTTATTAATTAATTGCCAGCTTTTAAATAGAATGAGTGTCCACGTAACGACCGAAAAAAAGATTAGGGTGTATAGCGTTCCATCAATGATGATTTGCGGGCTAATATTATCGAGCATGTCTTCATTATCCTTATTTAGGGTGATTGTGTATGTTAGTGTTCTAATTTGAATTGGACTTTTTTTACGGCGCGTCGGCTTACTGCCAAACCATCCACTATTTTGGGTGCAAACTTCCATTCTTTAACAGCAGTGAGCGCGGCTTCATCAAATAATTCTTCGGGTTCTGCGCTAATCACTGTGGCATCACTGACGGTGCCATCAGCTTTTATAGTAAATTCAATTTTTACCCAGCCTTCCCGTTCTCTATTAATGGCTATCGGTGGGTATACGGGTTTTACATAGAGTATTGGTTTGACCTCAGCGCTGATTTCCGTGCTAGTGGGCGCTGCAGGATTAGTTTGGCTTGCAGTCGGTACAGTTACACTAGGCTGAGTGGGTGCTGCTTCAACAGGTGTTAGAGCAGAAGTTGGCGGCACAACGTCAGGCTTAGGTGGTGTAGTGGGTGATGCACTCGGTATCGGTTCAGGGTCTTTAGGTTTTGGTGCGTGTAATTCTTTAGGAACCGCCTTCAGTTCTTTTAGCTTAGGTGTTGGCGGAGCTGGTTTCTTTAGGATCGGTTGGGGTTTTATGGGCTGGACTTTTTCGGGAGCATTGGGTGGCGTTGGCGGCGTTGGTGCTGATGTGCTGGCCTGTAGTTGCATTTCTACGGTCATAACCAAAGGCGGTTCAACTTTATTAAGGTCTGCTGATTTTAATAGGTAAAAAGCTAAATAGAGATGAATAAGGATGACTACGCTTAATACAATTCCTAAAATAAGCGGATTTGTGCTTTTTTTTGCAATGGGATTAAAACCATTTTTATTTGAATAAGGTGTATTAATTGTTGACATGTACTAAGGGTTGCTGGGCTGCTGTTATCAAAAATTATGTTGGCTTATTCGTCTGTCTTTGTTTTATGTCGCTATTATACTGAGGAGTGACGGCAAGTATAGAGTGTTTAACTTAAACTCGATTAAATGCTCAAGTCTAAAAGATAGATAGGTGAACTTTTGATCTTGGCATAAAAGCTGCTTTTTATTTTCATTCTGTGATAAATCATTGTTTAAGCCTTCATATATAAGTCATGTTGCTATATTTATGAACACTCAGTGTTTTTATTACGCACTAAAATGAGTCAACCGCTTTAGTTTAGAGTGCAGTTTTGGCTTTTATCTTTTTTGTTTTTCAGGATAAATATGACTAAATCCGAATTAATTGACGCTATCGCCAGTAAATTAGACCGTTTTTCTCGTAAGGATGTAGATGCGTTTGTCGATAATATTATTGAAGGCTTATGCCAAGCTGCTATTGACAATGAGCGTGTGGAAATTAGAGGTTTTGGGGTATTTACCCTGCATCATCATGCCGTACGCTCAGGACGAAACCCTAAAACAGGTGAACTAATACAATTACCTGCTAATGCTCTGTTACATTTTAAACCAGGTAAAGAATTAAGAGTCCGCGTTAATGATTCAATGCCGTTTACGCAAATCATAAAAGAATCTTCGTGAAGTGGATTAATAGCGTGAGGCATGAATTATTGGATCAACAGGCAATAAAAAAGCAATGGTCATATAGGAGGTAGTAGGATGAACGCACTATAGTACTTAGAGCTTTCCATTGGATAATCCATTATACGAACCCACCAGCTTTAGCTGGTTGTTCAGTTACAAAAAAAATCTGGATCCATCTTGCTTTTTTGGGAGCAAAATAATAATTAAGGTTATATATGGCATGCCCCGTATTAATTGTTAGTAATAATTATAGTCAATTGTGTTTTAGGATTAATGCTAAAACTAACAAATCTTAATGTAAAGACGGAGCTATGATTTTATTAAGCGCATTTCTAATTGCTACAGGCGGAGCTATAGCTATCTTATTTAAAGCGGTTTACAGACATGTAAATTCTAGTTAGATACTAATATTTGCATCTACATTTCAAAGAAACGTCCATTAAGGGTTTACCAAAAACTTTGTCTGTCCACTATTTTGGAGGTAGGGTGCAATGTTTTACTTTACTATCTTTAAGTAAGGTGTTTTTTTCTCTGCATATTTTGACGACTGACTAAAAACCGTAGGCAATACAGTTGCCGCATATTTCAATTTATCATCAAATGATAAAAACTGATCCTGCGGTTCCGCTTTCTCACATAAATTATTTACATATTGGGCTGCATCCATGAGTGTTTTTGCTTCATTTGCATCAAAAATGAGCAATTCTGGAACATCATGCTTTGGGTTTTTTGGAATAATAGTAAACCACCGTTTAGATAAATCCTTTCCCTCCTTTTCCAGTTGCTGATATTGGTCAGGGGTTAACTCGTAAAACAACTCCCATTTAGGTTCATAACCTAATCTAAAGACCACCTGAATAGCGGGGCCAACCCGAAGTAACAAATCAAGGGGATTCACAAATACTCCAATATCATTTCATTTCAAACGTAACATGATACCTGAACTAGCGGATAATTAAATCAAAAAATAGTAGCGGGTATAAAACGCTTATTATACATGACAAGTAATAAAAAGCTTATATTAATACCGCCAGTGCAGCAATTCTCATTATGGAAAAAATATAAAACCAATAGGTTACAAACATGTATTTCTTTGATTAAATTTGTGGTGTGCTCTTAGTGCTTTATAGAGACTTAATAACGCCGTAAATCTGAATTTTAAATACTCTTTCTGATTGGATTTTTGATTAATTGCCAGTGTTTTCAGTAAAAATGATCTAAGCTCCAAAATAGATATCTTTATCCGTTTGATTAAATAGAATCTTCATAATGAGAGATGCGTGCAGGGAATATTAACTAGGTTTCAGCGCAGACATCACAGATGTTGGCACTTGCGATAGTGACTTGCTGGTGAACGCGGGTATTTTTAGCAAGGTGACTTTCTTCATTTTTCCCTTGCCATTATTACTGCCAAGTATTATTTAATTTGTATCTTGTCATCGTTCTGCAACATTCATAACCGTATAAAGTGAGTATACTTTTGCCATAAAAGATTTTTCTGATACATTTAAAAAGTGTGCTTATTAATAACTTTTAGGCAAAATTAATCGTAGACTTAAAGTAAACATGACGTTCAAGTTGGACACTGGAAACCGCAAAGGAGATTTATCATATGGGAAGCCACGAGTCGTTATTATTGGCGGTGGTGTAGCCGGTATGTCTTGTGCCTTATGGCTAAAACAATTGGGTTTATCTCCCGAAATTATTGAACGAAATGCTTCACTGGGTGGGGAACTGCAAAACATCGATAGAATTAATCGCTGGGTATTGGGCTTTCAGGGCTTAAGTAGTCAAGAATTGGCTAAGCAATATAGTAATCACATTATCGAAGAAGCTATCCCTGTTAGTTTCAATTGTAAACTTGTCGAGGTCGAAAAGACGGCAGATGATTTCAGTGTTTGTTTGCAAAAAACTGATGCTAGTCAACGCTTATTGTCGGCTCAAGCCATTGTTATTGCCACCGGTGTCCGAACGAGTGGCGCAGATGTTTTCAGCAAAGTCCTTGGCTTCAGCGACTTGTTTGCTGCTGGATTGATAGGGTGTTTTCCAACAGATCATCTTGGTCAGTTGGCGCTTTTGCGAGGTAAAAGGGTAGCCGTCATCGGTGGGGGAGATAATGCTCACTTTACCACGCATGATGTGGCCTCTGTTACCGCACATACCTATTTGCTGATGCGTTCACCACCCAAAGCCCAGAAAAAGATTCGTAATGAAGTCATAGAACTTATTGAACAGGGACAGGTCATAGAATTTAGTCAGGTACAGATTGTAGCTTTTAGTCAAACGGAAGCTGGAATTGAATTGTCTTTTAGTACATTGAACTCAGTGATAACTAATGTTATAGTGGATAGGGTTTTTGTTCGCATTGGATACACAGCTAATAGCGAGTTTCTCCACGCTTTTAATTATCTTGCAAACATAAAGACATTAAGTGGTGGATATATCGAGACTGACTCAGAGAGGCATACTTCAATAAAATCGGTGTATGCCATTGGTGATGTTGCTAATTCACAATTACAATCAGTTGTTACCGCAATCGCAGATGGTGCTATTGTAGCTCGAATAATTGCGAAAGATATCGATAATAGAGGTGAGCTGCAATGTTAGTGCCTCTGGTGTGGGTGGTGGATAGTGCTTACACGGGTGAGTTAAATGCCCGTATTGGACTTGCCGAGCGTTTAGGTTACTCCTATGAAGTCATCCCGATGCCAAGCAGTCATCACGGTCATTATAATCTGGTTCTTAAACAGCGCTATCTGCGTAGTACTCAAGGTAATAAACAAAAACTACTGATAATTAGCGGCACGGGTGAGGAGACCATTGCTGAAATAGCTGATTTAAAGATACTTTTTGAGGATTGTTTAAATGTTTATCTAGCCTCCATCTTGCCAGATCTCCCTCATCCTCGACTTTCTGAATACGATCTGGTGGCATCACCTCAGTTTAAGGGTACTAATATCATCCCGCTGATTTCCGTATTACATAATCTTACCCCAGCTATACTTTCTAAGGCTTATCAGCAACATCAAGATTACTTCAATACACTACCCAAGCCTGTTGTTGCTCTATTATTGGGGGGCAACACCCGTTATTGTGATGGTTTTAATGAGGCGCATGTTATTAAGTTGGCTAAACGTATCGCTAAATTGGTGAGTTCATTGGGAGGCTTTTTGGTTATTACAAATAGCCGTAGAACCCCCGCATCAGCACTAAACACCTTGTTAACTTGTTTAGATGGCATAAGCCACTTCTTTTTCGACTGGCAGCAAAAAGACCAAAGTTTTTACCATGCGCTACTTGCCCATGCTGATCTGTTTATTATTACGGGTGACTCATTATCTATGTGTTCTGAAGCCGCTTTTACCGGAAAACCGGTATTGGTTGATCTAAGTGAAGACGCCACCGAAAATTATCATAGGGAACTAGTCGGTAAATTGATTGATTACGGTGCCGTCAAAGTGTTAGGTGATCAGTATGAATCTTGGTCATATTTGCCATTAGATCCAACTGGTGATGTTGCGAGAGTCATTGAGAGCAGGCTGAGTGAGGTCGGCGCATAAACTTTGACTGCAACTTTGACTGCGCCAATAGCTAAACCTAGGTCGTTTGACAAATAGTGTGTAAATGTCCGAAATAACTCGGAATCATTAGAAGTTTGATTAATATTGTCCGAAACCAAGCCAGCAAAACTATGTGGGAATGTCCACCAGACAATAACAGTCATGTGGAAGATACAAAAAACAGGAATTAATATTTTTTTCAGTTGAGCGAACATAACACTTAAGAATAACTGTTTGATAAAATCATGAGTAAATTAAGTTTATTGGTGGGTATCTGGTTTTATCCTTTTGTAGGTACATTACAACATTAGGCACTGAAACTATACCTTTATTGTAGAATTAACGGAGGCAATCCTCTCGTGATTTGTTAGCTATTTAAAGCAGACTGAGGTAACTGATTGCCGTTACCCCAGTCTTTAAAGGTATTGTGAAGCGGGTTATTGACCGAGCACTACTTTTTGTACCGAACTCCATTCGCCTTGGGGCAAACTCTTATCCCACCAGCGCATTCTATGCTCTCTATCCAGATACCATCATAACCATATTTGTTAAAATCGAGACGGACGTTAGGATGATCAACGCCCAACTCAACCGTTATAGTAAATTCTGGGGTGAGATGAGTAATATTGTTGAGCGGAGCAACGATGCCGAGATCTTCGCATCGCCTCATTGTATTTTATATTGGCCTTGATACGTGAAATTTGACTGAACAGTCTTTTTTGGATGCCTGGTTTAACAACTGCCAGTGGCGTTGCAAAAATTGTGGGCTTAGGGTAATCAATTATGGTATCCCCCAAATTATTTATCATGAATTGTTTGTACGTTGTGACTTCCTTGGCGTCTTGCTGAGTGGCTGGATTCCAGTGCTGTATCAGCCAGATGTAGTACAGGATATTCAGTAAGGTAGCGGTAATCTCCGGCGAGGCAATATCACACAGGGGGCCATTAATTGCGAGCTTGGCCGAGTAATGACTGAGCCAGATAATTTGGTCAGAACCAATGGTCGGAAAAAAGCGAGCTGAATTATTAGCCAGAACGACCAAAAAAAGAAAATAACCTGCTCAAGAATGATAAAATAGCATCTACACGCGCTTTGCTGGATCGACTTAAAACGGATAGTTCATTAAGACGGATTTGTGGACGGGAGCGTAAAAACGATGTGTCCGATGAATGGACATTTTCCAGGGCATTTGCCGAGTTCTCTGACTCCTGTTTGCCTGAGCGTGTTCATGAAGCGTTTATTAAGAAAAGCTATAAGGGTGAGATAGTCGGGCATAACTCGCGAGACTCAACCGCAATAGAGGCCCGAGAAAAACCGCTGAAAAAGGAACCCGTCAAGAAAGTGGCGGTAAAACGGGGGCGTCCTAAAAAAGGCGAGGAACGCGTCAATCTATTGACCCGTATTGAAAAACAAGCCAATGGTATGAGCCTGAATGAGATGCTTGATGATTTGCCGAAAGCGTGCGACGTAGGTACCAAGAAAAACAGTAAAGGCTATAAAGTCAGTTGGATTGGCTACAAGTTACACCCGCTAAAAAATGAAATGACAGCGGAAAATAAACGTTGTCGGCTTGTTGGACATAAAACAGCCGAAGTCATACGCTATAACGAGCGTAGTACGGATGAACGCATTAATGCTCGCTTAAAAGATAAATTTGGTGGAAGAGTGGTTCGTGTCCGTGGTCATGCTGAGGTCATGTGTCATTTAATGTTTGGTGTTCTGGCGTTAACAGCGAACCAGATGCTGATTTTAGTCACATAAATATCGACTTAACGGTTTTAACAATTAGTTTTTTGGATTTATAGAGATAGCTATGTCCTAAATTTTATAAAAACGACGCATTTTCCGGCTTTTAACCGAAAAGGGCGTTTCTCTCTAAAAAAATAGCTCAAATCGCGTTAAAACTAACTGACTCTGTTTTCAATATGAGAGTTTGCAAGTTCCTCATATGATAATGCGTATATTTTAACAAGCCATAATAGTTATATCCAAAAAGGTTACTCTTACTAAAAACACAAAGTTTTCACAGCGTAAATTTAAAAATCCTAATAGAATGGTACGCTAACTTATCACTCATGAATTTCTCAATATGTTTAATCTTATAAATGCTGTAAATGGAAAACTTGATGACCCTTTAATGAAGAAATGGGCTCTAAAGTTTTATAGTGAATTACCGAAGCGAACTTATGATGAACGCGTTCAGATTGAAACTGATTGGTTCCATGAATTATTTATCGCTCAATTAATTGAGCGTGGAGAGACAACCTTATTGTCTCGTTTACTTTGGGAATTACCGCCACAGCATTTATCCAATCTCAAGACCTTATTTATAAAAAACTGGGCTACTTGGCCGACTTCATTAATTGGTTCTGCTGCAAGGGTTCTAGTGGTTATTGATCCTGAAGAACTGCTGCACTTGTTCGAGAATGATTTAAAAAGATTTAAGCAAGGTGATATTGATCCCAACAGGTTTGAATTCATTAGTCAATTGCGAACTCATAAGAATGATGTTGCTTGTACAGCATTACTTAAGCAGGTTAGCCAACTGGTCATCGACAAAGAGTCTAATGTTTTTTGGAAATTCACGCTTATTAATTCCCTGCTTAAGGTGAGTCTACACTTGGATTGGGATACCTTCGAGTCAAGCATTAACAGTGTGCTGCAAATAAAAAATAATCAATCGCATCCTAGACATTTCTTAGAGTCATTGTTCACGGGATTATTTGGTCATGTCGAATTTTTGAGTATGATATTTGACCGTGAGCAATTCGAGTCTTCGTTGCGATTGACGGCATTGCAGCCTTTTTTTGTGGACTCAGCCCCTTTAGAAAAGCTGGATAATTGGTTGCAATTACCGCCTCGATTAAAAGAGACTTTAAAAGTTCTTGAAAATCTCAGTCACGAGTCACCAAGTTGTGGAATCTTATTGAGATTATTGAGAGATTCAAGCTGTATTAGTAAAAAATTATCCACTAAAATCCAGGTTCAACTTTCAATTGCGGCTTGTCTTCACGGTTTTGCTAAGTCAGCACTGGATACGTCTAAACTTGATTTAATGACAACGGTCAATTTATTGGCCGCCGATCTCGATAATCCACGCTGGACTAATGACTTGATTGATCATCTTCGCGGTTTTGATCAATCAAGTGTGATTTCTGCTTTAACATTTCAATTATCCGAAGATATAGATAGTTACGGTGCCATTCAGATAGCGCAGGCCATGGGGGACTTAGCTTATCCCGCTTTTGTAGCCCCGCTTATTCTGGTAATGGCCAAAGATCAGGGAGATTTTATTAAAGAAGCTGCAGCGACTTCGTTAACTGAAATTGGCAGTTCCGCACAAACTGCTCTGATAGAACAATGGGACAGTTTGGATAGTTCGCAAAAAATATACGGTATTTCTATCATCAGTCGTATTCATGGCAAAGCGGCTGTAGATTTTGCTGTAACGCGATTTTCTGAACTTATGACTGATGATATGGAATCGGCTTGTGATTTGATTTTGGCAGCACCCGATTCACGTTTACTTGAGCTGCTAAAACCTCAGTTACGTCGTAAACAACCGTTGATTGATCGTACTTTTTATATCTGCGCCAGACTATTTAATTACGATGGCCCTGAGACTCAAGAAGCAAAAGAGCGTGCACTTATTGAGTTTGAACGCCTTGAAAGAGCATTTGATAATTTTAAGTCTATGAAAACAGACGATCTACTTAATCAGAATCAACTTTTTTTGGAGTTGGCATGTCCATTATGTCATGACGTTAATCGATATCAAGCTAAAGGTGTTATCGTTTCTTCTGATCCAGAAGCTGATTTTCTATTAAATGATGAGTTTCCTTGTGCGTCCTGTGGGCAGGATGTTGAATTTGAAATGACTAGTATGGCGAAGATGACGCTAAGTCTGAAATTTCTTGGAAGTCAAATTATCGCAAAAGCGGGGCATCTGAAAAATGATCAATTTAAAACGATCAATTATACCGTTGACGGCTACGATATACCGCTTGCAAAGGCCTTGGCTTTAAGACGCGACTATTTGGCTAAACATCCAAACGATGCTAAACAGTGGTTTATCGTAGGCAATTTATTGTCTCACCTCAATCGTCCCAAACAGACGATGGCTGCCTATCTTAAGGCACTAAAAAATGAACCTAATGCAGTCGATGTCAGTCTTGCTATAGCTATAATGCTTGACAATAATGAAATGGAAACTGAAGCCTGGGAGATCATGCAAAAAGCATTAAAAGAACTGCCAAGCTGGAAGTTTTTAATGCCTTCCCCTGATTTTAATGAGGAGTTTGTTGAGTTTTATAACTTTTTACGAAAAGCGTTAGGCAAATATGAAATGCCTGCGCTGCTCCCTTCTGCACTAAGCTCATCCAAAAAAACGGGTCGTAATGAAAGTTGCCCCTGCGGTAGTGGTAAAAAATTTAAAAAGTGTTGTGGTCGATAGTTGGGATAGTGCCATTGCAATATGCAATCAATTATTAAATCAGACGATTTAGCTGAACTACAGACTGAAAACTTACGCTTAATTAGTCTATTAGAGGCGCATGGTATTGAATGGCGTGTAGCTATAGAATCTCTAACTTCGCCCCCTAATTTATTATTAAAACCTGAATCCCCAACTTTAACTGCTTCAGAAAAAGTAGACTTATTTCGTCGATTGTTTAGAGGGCGATCTGATGTTTATCCCATTCGTTGGGAAAGTAAAACAACTGGTAAATCTGGTTATGTGCCTGCATGTGCGAACGAGTGGCGAGCAGGTATTTGCTTCAAGCCTAAAATTAAATGCTCAGATTGTGGTGTTCGTGAGCTAAGTCCGTTATCTGATACTGTTATTTATAACCATCTTTCAGGTGAACACACCATTGGGATTTATCCTCTCCTGCCTGACGACAGTTGTTATTTTTTAGTTGTTGATTTTGATGAAGCTGATTGGACAGAAGATGCACAAGCATTTGTTCAGTCTTGTCATGAATTGGCTGTTCCTGTTGCACTAGAAGTTTCACGCTCCGGCAATGGTGCCAGCAATTCCCAATTTAAAACCCTGCTAAACTTAAAGTAATTTCGAATGACGACAGGAAAGCCGCTATTAATACAAAAGCCACTACAGAAGCCAAACAAAAATTTTCATTTAATGCAGTCATTTCAAGTATTGCGGCCG
>CAIQNQ010000274.1 GCA_903873165.1 uncultured Methylococcaceae bacterium
CATCTTCGCCAGTTTGTAGGTGGTGTTGGTGTATTCTTGACCGTAAATAGAGATTTCTTTTTTGTTGCCGTGATGATTTTCAATAAACTTGATCGATTGCACAAACATACCGCCTGAGCCACACGCGGGATCATAAATAATACCTTTGTACGGTTCTATCATTTCGGCAATCAGATTTACGATGCTTTTGGGGGTATAAAATTCCCCCTTGCCTTTACCTTCTGCTAAAGCAAATTTAGACAGAAAATATTCATAGACTCTGCCGACAATATCGTGCGCCTTATCTTTAAGGGTATCAATATCATTGATGGTATCGAGCAGTGAAGAGAGTTTGGTAATGTCTAAACCCAAACGAGAAAAATAATTGTCCGGCAACGCGCCTTTAAGGGCTTTGTTGTTTTTCTCTATATCGTGTAGGGCAGTATCAATCTTTAAAGCAATATCATTTTGCTTGGCGTTTTGAATGATGTAGCTCCAGCGACTGATGTCATCCAGATAAAACACATTAGCCATGCCATAAAAGTCGGGCATTTCAATATACTTTTCTTGGCCTTTAGCTATGAGTATTTGGCGGTGTTCTTCAAACTTATCACTGGCAAATTTTAAAAAGATAAGTCCGAGAACTACATGTTTGTATTCGGCGGGTTCTACGCTACCACGCAGTTTATTAGCTGATTCCCAAAGCGTTTCTTCTATGCTTTTTATTTTAACGACTTTCTTTTTAGTTTGCTTTTCAGCCACGTATTACTCCCTTTCGAATCACTTCGACCTATGATGCAGGCCCTTTATTTAAACTTTTTAAGCTTAATATGGCTGATACTGGTAATTTTACATTTAAATTTAATATGAAGTTATTTTTATAATGTATCTGTAAGGCCTGAATCGCACTTTCCAAATTGTTTAAACGATTTTTATCGTCAATAAAATGAAGGATCAAAAGATGTTAAATAAGTTGAGATAAAAAAGTCTGAGCAGGAACTTTAATGGGCGTTTTTACTGAAAAACAATCTACGGCAACAAATGGCATATTTAAGCAAACTTGGAACGCATGTTCAGCACCTGTTTTATCTTGAAACCACGCCAAGTTTGCATTAATTGCCGCGCTTTCTGAAGATTTTACTTCGACTAAAAACCAAGCCGAACCATTTTTAGATATTAAAAAGTCCACTGCCTTCTGATCCTTAGTGCGAAGATAATAAAGCCCAAACTCACCCATTCCTAGATCATTCCACCAATGCACCGCTTTAAGTAAATGACTCGCAATAAAGTTTTCAGCTCTCATACCACCATCGCTTACCAGTGACCAATCCCATAAATAGGTTTTAGGTTCTTTACGTAAAGAGCTGGCAATATTAGTACTCCAGGGCCTTATTCGAAAACAAAAATAAAAACTTTCCAAGGTATCTAACCACCTACGAATGGTATCTACTGACACTCGAATTTGAGTTGCCATTGTTGCATAACGAGTCACTTGACCAGACTGACTAATAATTAAGCGACTTAACACCTCTAGTTGTGCTAACTCCTGTACATTAGAAGCATCACGGATATCCTCCATAATCAACTGTTTTGAGCGTAAATTATGCCAGCGCAAACTAAACCTAGCATTTGCTTTAATAAAAGGCTCTGGGAATCCGCCAAATTGATAAAGTTGCTCAAAACTCTCAGCTGATATTTTCTGAGGTTGCTGAATTAATTGTTCACTATTAATAGGTTGGTTAGATATTTCACGAATCGACAATGGATGCATACACAAATGAAAATAGCGCCCCATCAAGCTATCGCCCCCTTTTTTAAAAATATTTAAACGCGCACTCCCGGTAACCAGGATATGTACTTGCTGCTCATAACGATCGTAAAAACCTTTTAAAAAATCTTTCCAATGCTTATATTTATGCAGCTCATCAAAAACAATCAATGTTTTATCAGCACGCAATTGATCCAAACCAAGGGCAGAAACCAGGCTATTAGTACCCGCCAAAATTAATTGCCGATGATCAACATCATCCCAATTTAAATAATATCCATTAAAATCTTTACACAACTGCCTAGCTAACGTTGTTTTACCCACCTGCCTTGGGCCAGATACAAACAACATTTGCCGATTTTCGAAGAGTTCAATTGAAATTTGTTTACTGTATAATCTCTGCATACCAAAATAAGATCTATCGTAAAAAAGTTTAAACTATTTTACGATGAATAAAAAATAAAGATATAATTATTTCAATAAGATTAATATTTTATAATTTAAAAACAAATTATATATAAAACAGTAATCATATTTTAGTAAAAACTCAATCCACTCAGACTCAACAAGGAATTACTCTCAGCACTGCTGAGAGGGGAATGCGTTTTTAACATTCCATTCAGCTAAACTAGCAGCTTCAGCAACTAAACCTCAAGATAACTCAGCTGTTTATCGAGTTTCAGCTCCCAAAACACCAGAAACCGCCCCTGTTTATGCAGTTTTAGGATCGGTTTGTCGAGTTTCCGCTCCTAAAACTCGACAAACAGGGGAGGTTTCTGTTACTTCAAAGTTTAAAGCTTGAGTTGTCGCTCCTATACAAGGAGTTTCTCCTCTTAAAAGAGCAACTACCGCCCCTGTTTCAGGATAAACAGCCGGTGATTGTGGAGAAACAGCACCGAAAGTAGCAGTATTGACGACCAAATCTAAAGTTATCGCCGGAGCTTCTGCATGAACAGGGATTGTATCTAATGCATTAGACGGAGGCACTGCATAAACGCATCGAATAGTAAATAACCCTGCTTCTGATGCCGATAGTTTAGTAGATGACATTCGTTTTTTATGCTTAAACCCTATTATGTTAAAGCTAATTTGTGCTTGAACCGTGTTCTTATTTGCCTTGGCTCATATTTGCAGTTATTTATTAGCAACGCACCTACAACAAAGGGCTTCAAAGGTTTCATGTAAACAATTAAGTCTTAATTTTTTAAGAATTTCTCATACATAATTAATTATTAATGCTGTATTTTCATAATTAGATAGCCTTTTTTAAAATAAGGTTTATTGTAGCCTGTGGCGCTGTCTAATTACTAGATAGCATTTTTATCATCTAACTTAATGAGAATATCATGTTTAAATCAAAAGTATTATTAGATATTATGACCTTACCACCTGCACCAAAAGTGATGGCTTATCGTGGCATCATTGTGTGTCTAACAAATAACCCTTACTTTCCCACCCCCGACGTGCCTTTAACTGAATTATCCCTATTGTTAGGCAAATTTGAAACATCAATCTTACGCGCCGCAGACGGCAGTCATACGGCTAAAGCCGAAATGCACTCTAATGAATTATTAGCGGATACCGCCTTTAGAAACGAAGCGGCCTATGTGCAAAGAATTTCTAATGGCGATGAGGCTAAAATTTTAAGTAGTGGTTATGGCGCCTCTAAACCCCATGCAGCCCATCATAAAGCACCGCTAACCGCTTTAGATGGACCTAATTCTGGTAGCCTTAAATTGGTTGGACTCCCCTATGAAAAAGCCGGATCATACGATTGGCAAATGTATCAAGGGGATTTTCCAGAAAATGAAGCGGGCTGGGTAACTATCGGTAGAAGCACTGCGGCTCATTTTGAAGTAACGGGTTTAACACCTTTAACAAAGTATTATTTCCGTTACTGTGCTGTTACCACTCAAGGTGTGACTGATTATTGTCAACCCATATTAAAATTTGTACTTTAATCGTATTAAGTCTTTTCCGAAAACTCTATCAATAAGAGGTTCGTCTTGTTAAATAAAATCAACGTATTCGGTTAGTTTATCTTGATTCTTGCTAAATTAAATCAAGATACTGGGTACGTTACTTTTATTTCTTCTGTCCCATTTTTCTGATGTTAAATCCATCATAGCATCACAACGTTCTACAGAAGCCGCTTCTAAACCTTTAGTAAGTGAGTTCCAACCTAATAAATGATCGTTTGGTGTTAATTTTCCTTGAGGTTGTTGTAACTCAGCTTTTTTAGCCTCGCTTAATAAAATGGTCAATGAGCGAGGATAAGTATTTTCACTTGAATCTGTTAATCGAGAATAAACCCATGTCGACACATAAGCATTTTTTGATTTTTTATCTTTAAGTTACTATTAAAGTGTGTCATAGCATCTCGACACAATCCATTGAGTTTTGTATCAGTGACAAACTCTAATAATTTAGCAGTATGTTTAGATTCCCATACAGAATGTTCAGTCGTATTAAAATTGTATTGTAAACGGGAGTGTAAACCTGTTAATTTTGCTTTTTTAATAATATCGCTGAACTCAGGATAACTTTGATAAAGCCGAATAACTGCATAAGCACGCCAGAGCGATAACCAGTCTGTATCATCAGCGGTTATTTTCCTTTGTATATCTGAAAAAACATCCGCATTAGGTTTAAAACCATTACTAACACCATGCCCTGACATAATCGTTACATTATCCAAGCGACCACGCGATCGTTTTTCAGCATTTTCTCTGTGTTGAGTAAATAAGGTGTATAAAGTTGATTTTCCAGTGCCTTTTCTTCCCCGAATTACCCACACTTGATCTTCTAAACAACGATCAAAATCGGCTGTTTTCTGAAAAATTGCGTCAAAATCGGTATCTAAAATACTGGCAGCGTTACGTTCTGGAAAATTTAAAGATTTAATAAGCTCTAAACGGTCAGATTCTGCTAACACCTCTTTTGTTTTTTCGATACCACTGACTTCAAGTAAAGCATTGAGCAAGGGTCTGTACCACATTAGAGCATTTTCAACTGGAAACTGATAGCTAGCTGCAATATCAGGAAGATAAGGGATTTTAATAACATCTTCTTTTATTTCCTCTCCTTCTGATTTTATTACCTCAAGATTTAAATAAGGTTCAATTTTTTCTACTAAAGAACGCCCAATAGCCCCTTCTGGAATAGACGATAGCACCAGTTTAGCTTGAACACCGCTTAGTTTTTTTAATAAATCTCTAATAAAACAGATGCCTTCTGCATTTTGTTGACTGGGATATAAAACAAAAAAAGCTTCCTCAGCGAGTTGTAATAAAGACAATCCACCCCATTCATTAAGCCCTGTTCGTGCATCAATGAGCATAATATCAGGTTGATATTGATTCCAAAGTTCCTCTTCAAATTGATACCAAGGATCGTTTATTTCGGAAAATAAATGCGTAGTGGACAAAATAGATAATCGTTGAATATAACGCTGCCCTATTTTGCCAGCGGGGACAATAAATAAATCACGACGTGATTGGTTATCTTTAACGCTATAAATAATATTTGTTAATTCAATTTTCGGCAGGTAAACGTATGGCCTGACTGCGGTTATTGGTGAATACGGTGCTAGTGGACATGGGTTTATCCTGTAGTTGCTATATGCCATCAATATATCCCATTATAGTTAATAAGATCAATGACTTTCTGTTCCAAGTGAGTCCCATTACGTTGGTGGGATAAAGGTGATGCAAATGGAGAGCATACCGCTGTACAAAGAGTGACTGTTGGGCCTTAACTGTTTATTTAGTTATTTAATCTTTTCAATGTGAATCATGGTGGCTTTTAAAGACGCCATGACATCAATGAAGAGAAATATCATGGAACTAAAGATAAACAACACACTAAATACGACAAACAGTAAGAGCGCCTGATCGGTACTATGCCCTATAAATTGGGAGAATATCGAACCCAGTAAAAATAAGCCGCTCGAAATGCCGCTGCACAACAATAAGCCAAAACTCCATTTAAGAATATGGCAACGTTTCACCATAATATCGAGTTCTTTACTTAGTTTGGTGGCTTCAGCACCGCTACTTTGTTTAACTTCTTGGTAGATATCTCTTACCCGACTGATAGCGTGGGTGTATCGCGTATTGAGTGTTAAGGCAAACAAGCCAATACTTGAAAATAATACTAAAGAGCCGGTGATGATCCCAACAATATCATTTAATTGATTATCCACTAGCCGTCCTGACCATCAATCCGGGGCGTGTTTAAAATAGGTGCGTAAACAAACATAAACAAGGCAAATGCGCATAACCAGGTAATGCTAGAGGCATAAATTAACAGGTTATACCATTCAGGAAAGGCAATCGGTAACAATACTCTTATGACAACGGTAAGATTTATGAGTAGAAAAGCTAATGCGATTGCGTTAGACGCTTTTAGCGTTCTTCCGGTATGGCCTAAGGAAACTCTAGCCATCATGCCTAGCGTTAACACCCCAATGCCACCAATAGTAAAGGCATGTAGAGCCAGTGTGGCATTAAGCCAGTTAAAAGCGGCTAAGGTCGTTAATAAAAAGCCTAATATTATCCAGCAATAGCCAGCAAACAATATCCATAATAACGGTACATACCATATTCGTTGCACGTACCAACTTAATAGTCGGGCACTATTACTAATTGTTGCTGTTATTGCTGCTAACGCCAATAATGTGCCTGATATATGGGCTAATTCTAAAGTAAACGTCAGTAGGGCTGAGCCTATTGACAAGCTATCTAGTAGCGGATTTTTTATGATGAATGTGCCTGATAAGCCGCGTTCTATAAAGAAAGGTAATAAGCGTCCTGCGAGAATTAAAATCAGAGTCACAATAGATGCGACCAATAATTTTATACCCGTATCGGCAGTATTTTCATAGATACCTAACATTTGGGCATGGATCAAACCATTACCTAAAGTTAATAACAGCAATAGGACGATGAATACTAAACTTTGATACTGTCGAGTTTGGAATATAGGTTTACTAACTTGATAAATTAAAACTGGTAAAAATATAAAGTCTACAAAGGCGATGATGCCATCGGGTAATAAGTTGGCGTAAAATGGTAAAATTCTGCCATAAAGCCAAAGGAGAGCCAGGCCAGCCAGTTGATCTCCTGTTAAGGTTTTTTTACCTGTCCAGTTCTTAACGGCTGTTAATAAAAAGCCACTAATAACCGCCACGGAATAGCCCATGAGCATTTCATGAGCATGCCAGTAGTTTGCGTTAAAATAGTTTTCTGAATTTAAATTACCCTGCAAAATTTTATTCCAAAGCACTATCAAAATAAGCGCTGATAAGCCGGCAAGGGCAAAGAACACTCTAAAGCCCAAATTAAAAAGCGGAGTATTAAATATTTTTTGTGTGTTCATGAGTTTCCAGATTCCAACCAGTCTAATTCAGCATTAGAGAAGCCAGCAATTATACGCATTTCTCGGTTAAAGGGCCCTTTGGGCTTACCACCTAGGTAATATTTTGTGATTAATTCCTTATATTTAGCTTCAGGTTCAATATTTTCTTGTGCGCAGACAAATTTAAACCAATAGGAACCACGTTCAACATGTCCGACTTCATCTGTTAATATTCTGGTTAACAGTTGCACACTGGCGGCATCATTTTGATTTTTAAATTTATTAATAATGCCGGGGGTAACATCTAAGCCGCGAGCTTCCATGCAGCGGGGTACCATTGCTAATCGAGCTAATAAATCATTGGCGGTATCCGTTGCATGATCCCATAGGCCGTTATGGGCAGGTAAGTCGCCATAATTAAGCCCTAATGACTTTAGGTGGATGTCGATTAGTTCAAAGTGCTGAGCTTCTTCATCTGCAATACGCAACCAATCCTGATAAAATGCGATTGGTAAGCCCCTAAAGCGATAAAGTATATCCCAAGCTAAATAGATGGCCATAAATTCGACATGCGCAATGGCATGAAAAAACGCGGCAACGCCTTCAGCACTGCCTAGTTTGCGTTTTGGCATATCTTTGGGAGCTAATAAAATCGGTTTGGTAGGGAAGGTTACTTGTGTAATAGGCAATACTGCATTAATTGAAACAAAGTTTAATTCGCCAGATTGTAAGCTTTGCCATGCTTCATGCGTATTGTCTAATAAATCGTCGATACTGGACTTGTGTAAGCATTTTTCGGCAAATTCAAATACATTTTTCATGGATTAAATATATGATTAAAGCACTAGATTTTATAGTTTTAATATTGTACTTTTTGTTTATCTACTGGCTTTCTGCTCAGTCTAATTCTCCTGCGCCGTCGTGGTTTGAGTTCCAAGATAAAATACATCATGCGGGTGCGTATTTTATAATGACTCTATTGGCATGGCGGTTTTTGAGACATTTCTTTAAACGACCCATTATAGTGTTTTTTATTAGTATTGCCTTCAGTAGTTTATATGGCCTTTTAGATGAATGGCATCAATCTTTTGTAGTAGGTAGACAATCGGATATTTTTGATTGGGTGGCTGATACAACAGGAGCTGTTTTAGCCATGTATTTTCTGAAGTTATATTTATCTTTCAAAAGTAAACAATTGCAGCGCCAATAGCTAAAGCATTTTTTAGCAGCAATTCCCAATTTAAAACCCTGCTAAACTTAAAGTAATTTCGAATGACGACAGGAAAGCCGCTATTAATACAAAAGCCACTACAGAAGCCAAACAAAAATTTTCATTTAATGCAGTCATTTCAAGTATTGCGGCCGC
>CAIQNQ010000275.1 GCA_903873165.1 uncultured Methylococcaceae bacterium
AATAGTTTGATCATTGGTACGATTGTAAACTTTTATTAAGGCTTGTTCTTTGAAGCCTTCGGTGTATCTATTATATGTTTTCATTACTAATCTCAAATTCCTTTATTAAAAATTTGAGGCGACAACTATTCTGACGCAGGGCAGTATCTGCGAATACATCCTTCTTATAAAGACTAACTAAACATAACGCTTCCTTAGAAATTAAAGCGAGTGAATGAAATAGCTTTGCATTTTGACAGGATTCAAGCAGCAGACTTGCACCTTGAATATGATCCGAATGCCAATGAGAGATAAGAATACCAACTACCTGAGTACTAGCATCAACGCCTATATCTTTAAGATATTGTAGTGCTATTGGCTGTTTCGTTTTTGGACAAAGACAACTATCTATAACAAACCATCTACCTTGGCCGATATGAAGAACAATACATTCGCCAATACCGGGGCCAAATATTGATATTTCACCGATATGATTATCAGGTGCGTCGTATTCAATTGGCAAGGAAGAACTCAGCGTAATCCTCCGCTAATTTATCTGCTTCTTCAATTTCTCTTTTTGTCCAGTGCGGTAAGCGACGAAAACGAATAATTGAAATTCTTTCTTTACTGTATTTTATACCTTGCCTATAACCAATATACCAATAAAATAATGCACCAGGTTGAATTAAGTTTTGATCGTTGTTATCTATCTCATCCCTAGACAACACTACAATTTCATTAGGATTATCACAATTTGTTAAATCCTCTAAGCGAACTGTTAGTTCTTCATCATCAACCGCGATGACAACTCCGCTCCATTTTTGCTTAATATCTTCTCTAAATTTGCTACTTTTAGCTACAACATAATCTTTTTTAATACTTCGAGGCCTAATTTCAGGGTCCTTAATAGAAAAAGAATTAGTGCCAGATTTACTATAATAAAATTGATTTATATCTGGTATATATTCTGGCTTACAATTTGCTGCTGTACTCATTTTTTTTCAAACTCAAGTTTATAGTTCCATAATATTTGAAGTCATTTCTTTTGCTAAATCCAATGACTTGTCCCAATTTTCTTCAAGTATTTTCGTCATAGTTAAAGCACTTGAATCTGTTATATCAATATGATTGTTTATTGTAAAAGCTAAAACACCGGGACCCAGATGAGGCAAAGCTACAATTTGCGGCCTGACAAAACCAATAAACTCATCAGGTCTGGGCATGTTCATAATTATCTCCCATAACCCAAATTCATCCTGCTTTACTCCATCTAGATCACTTAGATAACTAGCTACATTTTTCCAATATTGTTGTGGAGCTAAATCGCTACCGAATTTTTTCCATTGAGCTTGATCATAAATTTTTATTACAGAGGTAAAGTTCATTCCGAGTTGCGATATTGGTGTTTCGCTTAAAAGAGTGAATGAGCTAACAACCAAATCTTTTAAAGTAAGATACTCGCTTGCGCGTGATGTAACTATGGAAAATTTATTCAAAAAAACTGTTATATTACGATCACTTGGAAGACTAATTTGAGCCATATCAGGCAAATTAATATCCTGTTCATTTTTATAATCCCATTCCCCAACTATTTCTTTTCGTATAAACCATTCTGGGTGAAATATTTTTGGATTAAAGTTTCCAACAAGAACAATACTTGCTTCTTCGCTGAGAATTTCCAAATTTTTCATAGTGTTTTTAATTTCATTTAGTTGATTATTTACCGAGATTGAATGATTCAAAACCTCATAGTTTTAATATTTCGAAAATACACCAACAGGAAGTGATTAAAAATAGCCTGGCTAATGACTTGGAAGTTTACATCATTTGGATAGACTTTACACCAAGGTTAAAGCTAAAAACAACATAAGCTATATTCTGACTAGAAAAATGGGTATTCTTAATAATCCAACACAATCAGACAACTGGTATTTGAAATAATATTAGGCATTTTCAAAATCCTGCATGATATCTTCAGCAGGATAATTTAAAACTGATACTTGATAACGCCCCAACAGTTCCATAAAAGTTCTTTGGCATAATTTTGTTATTACACCTTAAGCATCCTCATCAATTGACCAATTCAAAGCTTTTAAAACCATATCCAGATGCTATTCGATAAGTTAAAAAATCATTACGGTCAATAGTAAAAATGCGCTGAACATCTAACATTTGTGCCACCGCTACTAAAGATGCATCGGCTAAATCCATAGGATTATCTGCATATTTTTCCATCAATAACAATGCTATTTTTAAGCTTTCGTCATCAAGTGAATAGATAGTTATGCCTTTTTTTTGAACAAAAGCACCTAATGCCAACGCTGCTTTACTACCTGGCGTTAATAAATGAAATGCTTCTGTTAAAACGCATACAGTGCTTAATAAAGGCTCACGTATTGTTTTTAAAACGCTTAAGCAACGTGTGTGATAATTATCTTTAGGGTTAAATAGAGCAACTAATGGCCCTGTATCCACCAAAATCATAACTAAGTCTTGTTTTGTAAAATAGCTTTAATGCCCTGCTTCGCATTAGCAGAAGAAACTAAATTTTCGTCACCTTCGCCTAAGTCTAACTGCGAAAAAATCGCATAAGCGCTATTTTCTTGGGAAATAGGCTCGGAAGTTTCAAGCAATATCAATTTAGCGTGCTTCCCAAACCAGTTTTTGTAAATCGCAGGCAAACATATTTTCCCATCTTTTTCAATAATTGCCTCTAACTCAATGGCCTGCATAAGCACTACACCTCATGATAAATTAAGAATTAAAATAAATAACCGAAAACTTTGCCACTATTCATAACCCATGCCCAATTCTTGAGCTTGGGCTGCTAAGTCATCAAGGGCCTTGAATCGAGCCTCATCAATACGTTGCTTATAATCAAATACATCATTCGCCAAAATACGTCGGTGTGTACCCACTTTTCTAAACGGAATTTTACCTTGCTCCAATAAATCAACTAAATGTGGCCGACTAACATTTAACAACTCTGCCGTTTCCTGTGTAGACAATTCTGCATGAATCGGCATCACTGTGATGGCATTGCCTTTCGACATTTCTGTTAACATAGCGAGTAATAAATTTATAGCATGGCCCGGTAAAATCAAATCTTCTGATTCACTATTATTACTGGCTATTTTTAAATGTAGCCTTTCGTTATAGGCATATTTTGACAAAGCTCTACTGGTTATTTTAGCTTCTTCTGCCTCTTGCGCTGTGGGCAAATGAACCACATTAGATAAAGTCACTCGGCATACTCCAAATTATTATTAATTGTCTGATACAAGATAAACGAAATAAACGAAAATAACAACTTAGGTTTTACAGTGCTCAATTATCCTACGGAACCATTAGAAGATTATCAAGACCGCACTGACTTATCACCTGCACTTGAATTTATTCGCTTGATTGTCAGTGATAAACAACAGACAATAAGTCGAGCCAAAGATTTAGCAGAGCGACTTGATAAAGTAGATGTAGAAGGTTTGGATCTTATTGAAACAATATTGGTTTATAAGTTACCGCACTTAAGCCGCGAGGAGATTAAACAAATGCTATCTGTATATGAAGTAAAATTACAAGATACCCGCTTTTATCAAGAAGTATCTGCGGAAGGTGAACAAATAGGCGAGCAAAAAGAATGTATTAAATTACTAAGTCGCCAATTAAGACGTAAATTCGGCGAACAACCTGAACTTGAAACAATCTTACAAAGTTTCCCGACCTATCCTTTAGAAAAGCTAGAAGACTTAGCTGATGCCTTGCTAGACTTTAACGCCATGTCAGACTTAGAAACATGGTTAGCTGATCATACTTAAAATGACAGGTTTTATTGCTCAGTAAAACATGCAAAACTAACAAACTAAAGGCCTTAATCTATCAAGGCCTTTTTTATGCCTGCACCCAAACTACTCATTGCGTCTTAATCTACTTGATTAAATCACATCAAAATCCAACATTAAGAACCCCAGAAAACTCATACTTCAGAGCTGACATAAGCGTTTCGTTCATCTAAACTTAACCCATTCTTTAATGTATTATACTGACTCTCAACACATCAACATTTAATCCCTGAACTGCCCAATCATGGACAAACAAACCATCGATACTTATGATCGTGAGGCTGAGCACATTGCACAGTTACATTCCAGCTTAACACCCACTCGGCTCTATACCTTGATAACAGAGTACTTTACCAAGACTGGCAACACCCTAGATGTCGGTTGTGGAATTGGACGAGATACGCAATGGCTTAATCAGCACGATTATCCAGCTTTGGGTGTTGATGCCTCCGAAGGGATGTTAAAACAGGCACAACAACTTTATCCTCAAGTACACTTTATACAAGATTACCTACCCGATTTAACCCGCCTAAACGGCCAGACTTTTCAGAACTTACTCTGTTCAGCCGTGTTAATGCATCTAAACAAGGCCCATCTTGAACAAGCCTGCCTAAAGCTCTTAACCTTATTGAAAGCTGAGGGGCACTTGATTATATCAATACGAAAAACTGAGACGACGGATCATAGAGAAAACGGTAAGCTTTACGAACCTATAGATATCAATACCTTTAAACAGTTCTTTTTACAACACCAGTGCAAAATACTGCTTGAGGAACAAGAACTCGAACCCAGCCGCCAACTGACGTGGTATAACGTTGTCATTCAAAATAAATCTAACCCGGACCCGCTGTGACTGATCATCCACTTATTTACAACAAACTGGTCCGCGATTTAATTCCTGAGCAAATCACCAGCAGTGGACAATACGTCAGCATTGGCACCTTAAACACCGAGCAATTCCTCCAAGCCTTACGCATAAAGCTCCTCGAAGAAGCGCATGAACTCTTCCATGCCGATAGCCGTGCTGACATTATCAATGAATCAGCTGATCTGCTAGAACTCATGGAAACACTCTTAAAACACCAGCAGATTGACTTTGCAGAAGTCCTCCGCAGGAAGCAAGAAAAACAAGCCAGCGCGGGCGGCTTTGATAAAAAACTGATTCTCTATGCCACCAGCAGTCAAACAGATCAACTCAGCACACTTAACAACCAACTCAAAGAACCCCGCCTACCACAACTACTCACCTTCAATTCCCTAACCGGCCTGGTGGATATCATCAAACGCGAACTAGAAGACGCCACCACCCTGTCCATTGCCTCCGCCTTTTACGGACGCGGCATGTTAAACCTGTTATTAGACCCGTTCTTAAAGTTTGTCCAACGCGGCGGACAACTACGCTTGCTCACCTCCATCATGGGTAACTTTAACAACCCCAACGACCTCAAACATCTCAGCGAACAGATTCCCAACCTACCCATCAGAATCTTTTACCCGCTCAATGAACACGGACACGCCGACTTTACCCAAGCCCCACCGCCGTTTCATGTCAAAAGCTTCTTATTTGAAAAAGCCACCGGCCAACATGCTCTTATTGTCGGCTCATCCAACCTGACCGGCTCAGGACTGGCCAGAAATCACGAATGGAACTACTTCTCCAACAGCGAAGCCAACTTAGCCTTGAATAACAAGCTCTCCGCGTTTCAATACGCGCAACAAGAATACAACCACTACTGGCAAGATACCTCCATTCCGGTTGATCAATCCTTTATAGATGCCTACTTACCGCGCTGGCAAAAAGCCCAACAGTTACGCCGAGACGTAGCGCAAGCCATGGACAACAGTTTTCAAAGCCCCTTAACGCCCAGACCCGCCCAAATACTAGCCTTACAAGCCCTTGCAGAACGCAGAGTCCAAGGCATTAATAAAACTACTGTGATAGCCGCCACCGGTTTAGGAAAAACTTATCTCGCCGCCTTCGACTTTAAACAAAGCGGACTAAAACGCATCCTGTTTATCGCGCATCGAGAAAATATTCTCATCAAAGCCTTAGAGACCTTTAGAGAAGTCATGGCTGATCCACACTTTGGGGCCCTGTTATCGGCGACACACAAAGCCCCCCAAACAGCCACCAGTGTCTTTGCTATGGTACAAACCTTATCGCAAGCCAATACCTTGGATCAGTATAAAGACGATGCCTTTGACTATCTGGTGATTGATGAATTTCATCATGCCGAAGCCGACTCTTATCAACGGCTACTAAACAAATTTAAACCCCAGTTCTTACTCGGCCTGACTGCCACACCCGAACGCATGGATGGCCGCGATGTGTTAAAGCTCTGTGATTATAATGTCGCTTTTGAAACCCGTTTGTTTGATGCCATCAACAATCACTGGCTAGTGCCGTTTCAATACTTTGCCATTCATGATCCCAGTGACTATCAAGCCCTACGCTGGACACAACGCGGTTATATCGACGAAGAACTGGATCAAGTGTTAATCAACGACACCCGAGCCGCACTGATCTTTAATAACTTAATCAAATTCTTACCGGCCACCGGCAAGATTAAAGCCCTTGCCTTTTGCTCAACCCAACAACATGCTGAGTACATGAGCGCACAATTTAATCAATTAGGCGCCAGTCGCGGCATTCAATCGATTTGCTTACTGGGCAAAGACAGCATAGACCGTCGAGAGGCTGCTATTCAACAGTTACAGGATGAAAACCATCCCTTACAAATCATCTGTTCCGTTGACATCTTTGGCGAAGGTATTGATATTCCCGCCGTCTCCCATGTGTTATTTTTAAGACCCACCCAATCCTTTACGGTATTTTTACAACAACTGGGACGTGGCTTAAGACAACTGCCCGACAAAGACTATCTGGTTGCTTTAGACTTTGTTGGCAACTTTAAACACTCTTACGTCGCCCGCTTAGCCATTAACGGCTACACCAGTGTCGAAGATTTTAAACAACACACCCGTCAACAAACCCAAGCCAAACAACTGCCCAGCGCCTGTTATGTCAACGCGGATACCAATGTACAACGGATCTGGGATGCAGAAATAAAACGCATCTTAACCCCCGCCAATAAAATAGAAATCTTAACCGCACTCTATGAAGAATTACGCAATAACCTGGGCCGTTCTCCCCAATTAATGGATTTCTTTGTAAACCCAACCAGTCCCGATCCCAGTGTCTTTATAAAAGAGAAAAAATTGGGTGGCAACTGGTTACGCGTCAAAGCCTTTATGAACGACTTAAGCGCTTATGAAACCCGTTTACTGGATAGCCCCGCAGAAGCCTTATTACAACATATTGAAAAAGAACTCAGCCCCACCAAATCGTACAAGATGGTAGTGTTAAAAACCTTACTCACGCTTAAGGGAACCACATGGAACGTGGCCGATATTGCGCACCCTTTTTTAAACTATTACCTCACCCATCCAGATCATCTTGCCGATTGGGATGAACTGGCTAAGGCTGAAGAGCCGAAGCAATTTCCCTCGAGTAAAGTGGTAGTGCATTTGATGAGAATGCCTTTGGATAAAATGACCACTACCGGTGGGGAGTTTTTTCAACTAGATAAAGCGTTGAAGCAGTTTAGACTTCGGGAGGATTATCAAGTGTTCTGGGATGATGCTGAATTTAAAGAACTGTTAGCAGATCGGATTGATTTTGCTTTGGCGAGATATTTTTATCGTAGGGATAAAGGTGCTTCGTTGGTGGATAAGGTGAAAGGCTTTGCAGTAGAAGTCGCTTATGTGAGTAAGCCTGAGACAGGCTATACCGCTGAGATGAGAGAGGTTATTAAAAAAGTTCCAGATGCCAATGAATGGACTTTTGAATTTGATAAAAAAGGCTATAGCGGCACGATGGATTTAGAGATTCAAGAGGGGGACAAGTTTATTGCTTGGACGGCTATTGAGTATAAAGATATTTCGAGATTTCCGGCTAGGATCAAAGCGGCGGCTAGTGCTTTGTATAGTGAGGGGTTAAGAGGTAGATTTCGGGTGGTGGCTGAGGGAATGAAGGTTGTTGTGAGTAGAGCCAATATACCTGACTTCATCACATAACTATGGGGCGGCTATGTTTTTATGCTCCTCTATATGTGCAATTAACTACAGAGTATTTTTGTTGAATACAATAAAAAATAGAAAAAATTTATCATCTTTTTTACCTTGTTTTTCAATTAATTAGAGAGCGATAAAAATCATAGAAATTAGATAAAAAATTATGTGTAATTCAAAAATCATAACCATTTGATTATTAATGGCTAAACAAATCATAAATTGTTTTAAAAATTCATCCAAACATCTATAATAGAAAACGTTTTTTAATTTATCCGAGTAATGAAATGCAAAATACAAATCAAACCTTACAAGAAAACAACATCAACCCAAGTATACCAGTTGATTTATTTATGAGTGATGTTATCAGTCCTACTCTCGCAAGACTAATCGAAGAAGTCAAAAATGACAGTCAATCACTTCATGTTTATGACAGGGCGCATAATCGCCATAATCGTTAAGTAATTGAGCCAGAATGGTTGAAATTGATACGATCTTATTGAAAGTTGCAAGTCAGTGTAACATTAACTGTAGCTACTGTTATGTTTATAATATGGGGGATGATAGCTGGGCAGATATGCCTAATTTCATTTCACAAGATACAATTAAGTCAGTATCAAAAGAACTTAAAGAACTTTGCATTAACCAACAACGTTCATTTGCAATAGTCCTACATGGCGGTGAACCCCTTTTACTGGGAGCGCGTAGATTAGAAGCGCTATTGCACTCCCTTAGATCAGCAATACCAGAACACTACTGCATAAGTATCCAAACTAACGGAATGCTTATTTCGGATAAAATCCTTGAGCTTTGTTCAAAATATAAAACTTCAATATCAATTAGCCTTGATGGCCCAGAGACCATTCATAATGCAAATCGAGTAGGACATCATGGAGAGAACACTTTTCATCGCGTAAAAGCCGGGATAGAAAAACTTAAATCTCACCCAGATTCTGAGTTTTTGTTTGCTGGATTATTAGCTGTTATTAATCCACATTCAAATCCACATGATATCTATAATTTCTTTAAATCAGTTGGCACATCAAGTGTGGATTTTTTGTACAGAGATGGTAATCATGACAAGCTTCCTTTTGGAAAAACTTCGTTTAATAGTACCGAATACGGTAAATGGCTTGTGTCACTATTAGAAATTTATCTTGCTGATCAGACACCCATTAAAATAAGGATACTTGACGATATTATTCGACTAGCCCTTGGTGGAATAGGAATTAAAGAGGGGGTTGGCATTACTGATTTCGGCATTGCAGTAATTGATACTGATGGTACAGTGACAAAAAATGATACCTTAAAAAGCTCGCATAAAGGAGCAGACCGCTTTGTAGAAAAATGGAACATCAACATTCATCGATTGATTGATATATTTTCTTCAAACGAATTTGCTAACGCTCATGAGTTACAACGTCCGACTTCATCGATTTGTCAAACCTGTTCCGAACTGCAAATATGTGGGGGTGGAATGCCTTTACATAGGTGGAAAACTGGAACTAATTATGCAAATCCTTCTATTTATTGCAACGACCAATTACATATAATTAATAAAGTAAAAACAATACTTTTCGGTCTTGAAAAATGTGCATAGCCGACAAGCAACTTCTCAATATGGAAAATACAGAAGTATTTACATTACCGTTCCCTTACTTCGTTAGCCCTCAAGCTCTTTCATCATCATTTAGTAACGAATTGCTAACATGGCTTGAAAATGATGCACCTTGGAAACTTGTTGAAACTGACTTTTATGAACAATATGAATTTAGTTTCTTTGATATTCAATTACCTTCCAAAATTTCATTTTTAACGTCTCCAGAGTATCTTTCACTAGTTAAGAGTCGGGTTGAAAGCTTATTTTCAGTTAAACTTAAAACACGCATTGATTTTACTGCTCATAAATTAATCTCTGGTCAGCGTATCCGTATTCATAATGACTACATTCCTAACTGTGAAACCCATCGTTTATTGATTCAATTAAATAGGGGGTGGGATGATGAAAATGGTGGAATGTTAATATTTTTTAATAGCAAAAACCCCAGCGATATACATAAAATATTTCGTCCAACCCATAACAGTTCAGTTGGTTTTTCTATTTCCCCTGATTCTCATCATGCAGTTTCAACAATACATAAAGGTGAGCGTTTCACAATAATCTATTCTTTCTATCAAGCAGTAGATGAGTAATATTCAGAATTTAATACTTTCTACCATTGAAAGTCCTACTTCTTCTGTATGGTTTCCAACACTAACTCAGCAATTAGTAACTGGTGGCTTGGAATCTATTTTGCAAAAATATGGTATTCAGGAAGGTAATTATTCGACTGAAGCCATGTTACATGGTCGCATAAGTAATTCAATAACAGCTACTGCGTGTTTGAGTCCTACCTTTCAGAACATTAATAAACCATTGCGTCCAATTAATATTTACCCAGTGCCCGAAGAAATAGTAGCGATGTATTCCTATTCTGGCTCAAAACCTTATTCGATTGAAATACTGAAAGATTCGACTGTTTTACAATGTTTACAGGAATCTTTAGATATTCTAGCCACAATACCAACGGTTTATGAGACAGTTTCTAATCTTGTCATCAGCTTACATATTCTTCAACCAGAAGATGATAATTTCGATATTAGTTATAGCCTTCCGAATATACCGTTTTCTATATTTGTTTCAGTTCCTAGTAAGCGTATGGAGAACGATGTATTACGGGTTGCAGAAGCCATTTTGCACGAAGCGATGCACTTGCAATTAACATTGATTGAACAATGTGTACCGATGATTATTGAAACAGATAAAAGCTATTTTTCGCCGTGGAAAAATGAACAGAGGCATCCAAGAGGGGTATTACACGCAATCTATGTATTTTGCGTCATTAAACAGTTTTTCGAATTGCTGATAAAACAAGATATTTCAACATCGGCCATTCAGTTTTTGAATGAACGATGCAATGTAATTTCAAATCAATTAACAGAAATTAATGATTTTATAAATTATCCATATTTTACTGAGGCTGGTCAAACATTAGCAAATAGACTTTTATTTGTTAAGTAATCATTTACATTTTTATGCAGTTTGTTGTATTTTTTCTATTGACTCAGATGCTGCGCCTCTTACTTCTGCATACTCATCATTTTCCAGTTTCCGTAGTGCTGGGATTGCGTCCTTAGCTTTCTTGGCTTTCTTCCCGATTACCCCTAGAGCAATAGCTGCATTTATACGCACTTCCTGATCTTCATCTATCAATAATTTTATTAATAGTGGAACTGCTTTTTCTGCTACCATTTCAAAGCCAGAGCAGGATAGTGCAAGTGCTATAGCACCTCTTATTCTTGATGCTGTAATTTCATTTGCAAACTCTTTGTGATCAAGATCATTGTTCAAAATTGACAATAGTTTATCGACAATAGATTCCAATGCTTTAGTTTTTTTAATTTCACTAAGCTTACCAACTTCACCAAGATTACCGAGTGAGCCAATAATAGTAAGTATATTAGTATTACTTAAATCATCTACCGCCTCAATAAGATAAGCCAAGTTTTTATTGCTTTCTCCTTTTAGCTCACTTAATCCAATTAGTAATAGCAATTCAAAAGTTTTATCCGGACTATTTTTCAAAATGGCTATAAAAGCATCAACTATTCTTTCTGATTCAGAATCAAACTGTGGCAGTAATTCTGTAGCAGTAAATTTAACCTCATCATTTTCACTATTTAAACTCAAGATTAGTTCATTTATAACCTGACTTTCAGCTTGCCGACCATTGTCAACTTTATTAACAATCTGTTTTAGAGCTTTAATTTTCTTTTCTAGCCTAGAAATTTCGTCTTTTAATTTTGATTCATAATTACGAGCAAATGAAGTGAAATCAACTTTAATCAAATCAGTATTTTTAACTTCTGCATTAATTTTATCCTTGAAATTATCTAGTTGAGTATTGATTTCGTTTTCTTTCTTACGATATTCTTTTAATGTTTCTTGGGCAAGCTCTATTTCATGCTTAACTTTTGTTGTAGCATCGCTTGCTTCATCTCTCTTCTTATCCAATTTATCTACATGTTTTGCTATCCCTACTTCAACTGTTCGACTTATGAGTGCCCATATTCCAGCAATTGCTGCAATTAATACAGTAATTAATCCAAACAATATTTGCCTAGTAACCCAACTTGAAGCCTCTTTTTCAACATCATCTGATAGTTTTGAAACAAGTCTTTTATAATCATCCTCAGAAATTACTGAATTTCCAGATTGAGCATCAGGGGATATTTTTATTGCTATATCATCGATGTGTATATTATTAGAGCTTGTTTTACCCGCTAGAGTTGTAGATTTACTCTGCGCTGTTGCTGTGGCATTTTGCGTCTGGGCCATCCCTACTGTTTCATAAAGTATCAGCCCGAACAATAAAGGGAAAATAAATAGTATTTTTGGGCGATAGTTCATATATATTAGTTGATTAGTGTCTTAAATTAACGAATTAACGGGGATCAGAGTTAGTTATTTACAAAATAAATCGTGTTTAATACTTCATTTGAACATAGGTTGACACATTCTAACCTATCAATCCCTAGAAAATTCTTATTTTTCTAAGCATAACTTGCAACGAATACTACCCCCTAATACTCTCTTTGACCAACAAACTTTCTTGCTTCCTATGTGCAATAACCACATCCATCTGACTATTATGTGATTTATCAACACCACCCATAACACGCCTCCATAATGCTATTGGGTCTTTTGACAATGAATCATCTTCCCTCAATAATGCTAACGCCTCTTTAGCATATCTCTTATTATCAATTGACTTGATATATTTCCCCGGTTTAATACCAGCAATCTCTCCAAGCTCCGCTAAACCTAGAAAAGCAGATTTTGGGCACCCTTTATGTTCACTTGCCGGACTATTTGGAAATATTTTAGCCGCTGATGCTTGCCATGCAATCTCAGGGTGGACACCTTTACTAGCAGCACAAGCCGCTTCAACAGCAATGATTCCGTACTTTGATGTTATTTTATTCATAAGGCAATCTCGTATGATTCAGATCCATAAGACCCATTAATCAACAAAGTATTAGGCCGATACTGATTAAACAATTTAATCGCATTAACCCTTCTTCTTACCCACACCCAACTCTATCGTGGCTTCATCAGATGAGAAAATGGTTTTCTTTTTCATAAAGGCTTGAAACCCCTTCGTTAACCAAGCGTAGCGAAAAAGTCTCATGACGACCAAATGAGGCGCGTCTATCGTTATAAGGTTTGATCAGACTATCCATGTATTTAGCATTAGTAAGGTGTTTCGGTGAGGGTGAGGGGTAAAGACTTTTTCATAAATTGTACGGATTCTAACATTAATTTATAAGTGACTCCGCTTTATTTGTCTAGGCAATAGGGGGACTTAAATCCTCTCTTTTTTAGGTGGGGTTTATTATTCTAAGAGCCTTAAAGCTTTATTTTATGTGCGTAAAAGTAACCCTCGGAATGCATTTAAAATTTCATTCATCTACTTATCAATTGACTCAGGTGACAAGATAACAAACGTAAACGTCAGACCGCGTCGAACTTTTAAAAAAAATTCAGTTTAGATAGGATCTAGTTTGTAGATAGGTGGGGGATTTAAAAAAGTTCGATGCATTAAAAATATCAGACTGTCATCTAATTTGTTATGATACAAGCACAAAATCTAAGATAAGCTTTTGACTTGTTAAATAAAGTGAGTTATCTATTAAGGAAATAGCGACATGCAAATTGCAATCAACCTCCCGAATGAATTTGTTGCATTACAACCCGTTAATGAAATTGAACAAGATATGCGTCTAAGTTATGCCTTATGGTTATTCAAAAACGCTAAAGTCACATTGTCTAAAGCGGCTGAATTAGCGACTATGGATGTTTATGCTTTTATCGGCGAATGTAAGAAAAATGAAGTACCTGTTATCAATATAACTAAAAACGAATTGCTTGAAGAAATAGCGAGTATGAATCAGCTATGATTCTATTGGCAGAATAGTTAGGTATTGGGATGTATTAAAAGTTGATTATTCAGTAAGTTCTGGATGTCAATGTCATCAAACAGTTCCTTTGCAGTAGAAAAATGCGCCTGACGTGATTTAATCAAATCATCTGCTTCGGACATTGCCTGTAACGTTTCTTGATTAGGTACTTTTAATTCAAGCGGAAATGCTTGATCCACGACAACCCGATGCAAAAATAGTCGAACCGCATCAGATACTGACATTCCCATTGAAGCTAAAGCTTCAGTTGCTTTAGCCTTAGTTTCATCGTCTATACGGATATGTAGCATTGATGATTGTGTTGCCATTATTTATCCTCTTAAGCCGAGATAATAATTATGTATCTCAAATAAGATACTATAAGTCTATTTTAGTTTATCTACCTAGTATTATTTTGATAGTTATCTGCCGCAACAGCAATTGCTCATAATATGGCAGTTGTTACTCGCAATGTAGCTGATTTTAAACCTATCGGTGTGCAAATCATTAACCCTTGAGAATAATTAGAGTCCACTCAAAAACTCAGAACCCAGTGATTCAACGGTCTTTCCTTGACTAGTTTGCATGGTAATGTGAGACACCCCAGCGTCTTTTTTGTCTTTCTTAACCAAAATGTGATGAACGTGTCGAAACAACCCTGAAGTATTTTGGGCACAAAAAAATGCCGGAGCAGTACCAGCAAGTTCATGACAAAGAAGATGCTGTTTATCCAGGCTTCAGACGTGCGAGGTGTTTTAGCGTGAATCTTATCGAGTCCATAAGCACGCTTGCCTTGGCCAAATTTACCTTCAATGGGAATGCGTTGTCGATAGTCAGCTAGGCGTTGTTGCTTATCACGCTTAAGTTGCTCTCGGTTTTGTTCGGTTACCTTTTTAGGCCGCCCTAAAGCCTTACCGGCATAGCGAATAGCGTTGCTTTTGAGATAAGCTCTATTCTTCTGAGTCCCGTAAATGGGATCTGCCACCACGACTTCTGGATAGTAACCGTAGCGCTGACGATAGGCTTCAACTTGGGCTTCGAGATCGGTACTTTCATTAAAGGCATTCCAACCCATATGATCCACTTTGGCGATACCTTGTTGGGTCAAGCTCACACTGATTTTGGCGCCAAACTCAACGGCTTTATTGAGTTTTCCACGCATGATAGGTCGCACATGCGGTTGGTGAATACTCACGATCCGGTCAGCGCAACGGTGCGTTTTATGACGATACATCTCGTCTTGTTGGCGGTAAATGTGTTGAATCACCCAGTACTGCTTTAATCGTTTTGGACTCAAGGGAATCACTTGACTCGGCAATCCATTTAACAACGATTCAATCGTCGACAGATTACGCTGCAAATACTGGAGTTGTGCCTTGATGCCTTTACGTATTTTTTTAGGGCCTGGACGACGTTGTTTTACAATAGCCAAATAGGCTTTACGGGCGATACGTCGGTAGTCTCTCGGTTTTTTAGTCAGTGAACTCGCCTTGTAAAGTTCATCAATCAACTGCTCACTGATTTCGCGACTTTCATTGAGTAAGCCCAAATCCGTTGGGAAGCGTATCGCCTGTTCTGTGACAGTGGCATCCAATATAAGACAGCCTTGATGCGGAATAGACTCAGGTTTTTCGTTATGAATGACGTCTTCTTCTGCCATATTTTTAAGATCGACTTCAGTAGAGGTTTCTTCATTAACATCAACCAGATTATGCTCGGGTAATTCAGTACTCGTGTTATCACTTCCTGTCTTATCATGGGTCGAAGCCGTTGGTGGAGCGCGGCGATCAATTTGATGAATAATCGCTTGATGTAGTTGCTCAAAGACATCAATACCCATGCGTTTACGGATTTCTACGAATAAAGACGGGGCAAACGCTGCTTGAATTGAAAAGCCTTTAAAGCCACAAAAGTACTGCAAATAGGGGTTTTCTTGAATTTGTGCGACGGTTTCTTCATCGCTCAATTTGAGTTTATGTTTAATAATCACCGCACCAATGACTAAACGGGCTTCTTTAGCGGGGCGCCCGGTGCTTGTGTTAAAACTCGCGTAATAAACATTGGCAAAATCGTCCCAGGGGATACAAGCGCCTAATTTTACCCAACGATTATTTTTGTCCATTACGCGTTCAAAAGGCGATTCAAATCCTTCTATAGTCAGTTGTGTTTGGCTGTGTATTCTGATCATAAGTGCACGGTTTTTATGAGGTGAAGCTCAGTTTCTATGCACTTAATTATATCATTAATATAGTATTCGTTAATAGTTTCAAAAGGTTATTGTTTTTGAGTGGACTCTAAGTATTAAAGATCACCTTTCGGTAAATGAGCTCGATGCAGCAGCGGAATCGCAAAACATGCCACGGAGCACGACTAACCTAATATGGTGGTGTAAACCAAAACTGCCGAAAACCACGACCGACGAGCAAAACCTCGACTTACAAATTGACGCACTCAAGGCGGCGGGGTGTGAACGGATATTTACCGACAAGGCAAGCGGTGCGAATGCAAACGGTTAGAACTAACAAATTCTTAAAGGCTCTGGCTGCAGGTGATACGCTGATAGTCTGGAAGCTGGACAGGCTAGGGCGGTCGCTTCATGACCTGATCGGCTTACTTGATGAGCTCAAAGCAAGGGAGGTAGCTTTTCAGTCGCTCACCGAAGCCATAGACACCTCCACGCCAACGGACCGGGCTATGTGGCAAATGGTGGGGATATTAGCAGAGCTGGAACGCTCATTGATTCAGGAACGAACCAAGGCGGGCAGTGCGGCGGTTGGCCGTGGGGTGAAAATGGGGCGTAAAACTAAGTTAACCCCGCAACAAGTCACCGACGCCAGAAAGCTGATAGATCAAGGGGAACATCACGACAGCGTTGCAAAGTCGCTTGGTGTGTCACGCAGGACGCTTTACAGGGTGTCGGAGAAATAGGCAATAAATCTTAATTTAGAAGATATATTTTTTACCCCTATTACTGCGTTGGCTTGTAGTGTTTAGTATCTATACTTTCACCAATCTCCTTTAATAGGCTTGTTGCTAACTCAACACCGTGTGCTTGTGCCTTTTTTAACCAAAAAATAGCTCTAAGTTTATTTATCTCATCAGTATTGTTACTATATATTAAATTGAAACCAAGATTATACTCTCCGAATGGGCTTCCATTTTCTGCTGCGATAGTTGTCCAATATAATTCTTCAGATTTATTAACATTAGCCATAGCGTAATACCTGGATAAGCGAAAAGCAGATTCAGCATTACCAGCAAAAGATTTTCGTTCAAGTATTAGCAATTCATCTTTAGGTATATCGAATCCTGCATTCAAAAACACAGGTTTATTAATGTAATCATTTTGTGCAATAACTTTACTTTGTACTGCTATAAAAATAAGTAATATACTAGTAATAGTTAAAATTCTCATACTTTTATTCCCTTAACATTATTATGGAGTAAATGTTACAAATTTACCTTGTTCTTTTAAGTTCGGTCCTGTTGCTGTAGCGGTAGGAGTAACATTGTCCCATGTAACTTCTGGCATGTTGGTTGGTGCTACCGTAATACTACCATCTGGATTTAACCATGCGAAATTATTAGGTGCATCTACGGGCATCTTTGCTACACTGGCAAGTCGTTGTGCAAAAGATTGGAATCCCAAACTAGGTTTTACACCTGTATTGCAAGATATTAATCTAATTCTTTTGTATTTATTTGTAAGCCCATTTTCTTTTGCTATCCTAAATTCTTGCTCTGGAGACAGTATATTTCCATTTTCGTCAACTACATTAAGAGGGCTTCCATGCACAAGAATCGTAAATGTATCTGGTGGGGAAACAATTGAACTAGAGTTCTTGAATAAAGGATCGGATACATTAACTTGTGTGAGATTTGGATCTAAACCCCGTAAATCAACCCAGCTAACCGGATTCCCACCGACATAACCGTAAGTATTCAGTCCCCCTTTTAAGCCTATCGGGTCGCTTTCGATATACCTTCCTAGACTCGGACTATAATCACGAAAATAATTATAATGCAAGCCTGATTCTGCATCGTAATACTGACCGGGGAAACGGAGGTTATATGTAACCTTCTTGCCGTCCTTGTCGGGGTCTTCGTTAGGCTTGTCTGCTCCGAACGGTTCAGAATCCCAACGCCAAACGGTTTTTCCTGTTCCGTCCACAATGGCACGGGGGGCGTTTAAGTGGTCGGTGTGAATATAAGATACCACTCCACCAGAAATAACGGCAACTGGAGTATTACCCAGATAAACAGTTTCCCGAATTGTCCCGCCAGCACCGTCATACTCGCCAATTAGATGTCCGGCTTCGTCATAGGCAAATAGAGTTGTACCTTGGGATGTGGTTTTCTTAACTCGCTGCCCTAAACCATTAACGGCGTATTGATTGCCGTTGACTGCCGACAAGCGCCCACGGTCGCTATAGGCGTAGGTATTAACACCGTCGCTTAGGGCGTTACCTGCGGCATCGTAAGTATAGTTTATAGCGGGTTTGCTCGGCGGGGTCACTTGGGTTAAGCGGTTGCCCGTGCCGCCGTAGGTATAAGTGGTTTGTGCGGTCGTTGTCGTCTGTAATGTTTTGGAAAGCCGATTGCTATTCGTATCATAAGTAAGGCTTTCTTGTGTGCTTCCCGCTCCGATTGAAGCGGCCAACAAACGGCTTAGGGGATCATAGCTAAAATTCTGGCTCTTGCCGGGATCGGAGTCGGTGTAGTCCGTGATGCGGCTTGCTGCATCGTAAACAAGAGTGCGGTTACGTTCGCCGAGAGGATATTTAATCAAACGCCCGTTTTTGTCAAATGTTCGGCTGTAGTTTTGTTTGTTACCCCATGTCCAAGAAGTCGGCGAAGCAGCAAACGGGGCATATTGGATATTGTTTAAAAGATTAACAGTTCCTAAAGCCAAACCTGAAACTTTCCCGTTGTTATCATAGCTATAATTTATTACTCTGCCTGAAGGGTAAGTCATTTTAATTAACTTTCCACCGTACCCGTAACCATAATTGTAGGTATAATTAGTTGCTTTAGTAACCGCTCCGATAATTTGGCTTTTACTCGTTATTTGCCCATTTATATCATAAGTCCATTTAGTACTTCCCGATTCATCGCTTATTTGAGTTAGCCGCCCAATAGCATTGGGGGTTGTACCATAAGAGAAGGTAATCGGCGTTCCCTTAGCAAGGCTTATTTTAGTAACACGATTTAGGGCATCATAAGTATAGCTTGTCTTTTTGCCACGAGCATCGATCGAAGTAATCAGATTTCCGGCGGAATCATAGCTGTTTTGGGTTTTTCCAGTATCAGGGCTTGCAGTTTGGGTTTTATTATCTAATCCGTCATAGTTGTAAGTTGTAGCGGCTCCCCGTGGGTCGGTAATTTTTACTGGGTTATCGTGATTATCATACTCAATTGCCGTTTCATTGCCGATAGGGTCAATACTCGCAATCAGACGGTTTAGAGCATCGTAACTTTGACTACTGGTATTTTTGAGGGGGTCGGCAACTCCGCTAAGATTGCCATTATTATCATAATTGTAGGAAAACGCTTGCCCTTGGGCGTTAATCGACTTTGCAAGTCGATTCAATGCGTCAAAGCTTTGCGAATGGGTGCGTACTAACTTATTAGATGAATCGTAAACCTGCTCTTTGGTGCGATTTCCGTTTGCGTCCAAGGTGTAAACAATTTTCCCATTTCCAATAAAATTTAAATCCTTGCTCACCGTCTCTATTAGACGGTGAGCATCATCATACACATATGAAGAATATGTCCTGTCAGGCAAAATAGTTTCTGTTAGTTGCCCTGCATCATCATAAAAATAAGAATTTATTAAACTACCTATTTCACGAGATCTTACCTGACCGTCCCACTGATAATCAATATTTATTGTAAGACCGTTTGGATCAATTATGGTTCTTGGATTGCCATCACCATTATCATAATCATTATTTGCATATCCTATATCTGTTACATTCCCTAAAGCATCAGTGATACTTATCATATTGCCTTGACTGTCATAGCCGTATTGGGTGATATCTTTAACATCAGTGCGGGGGTCGTCAACCGAAGTGACCTGCCCATAAGAATTATAGGTATATGTCCAAATACGAGTTTGTGTTCCTGTTTTGATGGTTTTCTTAGTCAGGTTGCCTTTAGCATCATAGTTTAAAACAGTGGTTCTATCGGGTTCACTAATCTGGGTTGGCAAATGATAGGTTGTGTGCCAAATGGTGGTTATCGTCCGAGCTTGTGATGTTCCGAATGCTTCAGTACGCGAAGTTTCCAGCCCACGGGAATTATGAGTGAATTTGGTGATATTACCATTCCAATCTGTACGGCGGGAAAGAAACCCGTTAGCATCGTAGCTAAATGCCTTACCACCAATGTTCTGCACAGGTTTGCCGCTTACCTTTGTGGGTTTCATCAAATCAAACTGTGTCATAAAGTTATAACTATGAACGTTACCACGGGCATCTGTTACCGTACTGCTACCATCTGCGTTATAAACAACAGCAACCTTATCGACACCACCCGCATGCTCGGTTGAAACTGCTCGACCTTGATCATCATAACTATAGGTTGCAAAGCGTTTTCCATTCTCATCTATAATTCCGGTAAGGGCATTTACAAATGTCGTGTTTTCATATATGTATTGATGAGTATAAACACTTCCATCAGCTTTAACTACCCTAGATATAAGATTACCGTTTAAGTCATAGTTATATTCATAACCGTGCACATAAAAATATCCGTACTTATCCTGAATTGCTTTTAAATTAGTAAGACGTCCGGCATCATCGTAGGTAAAGATTATGACATGTCCAAACGGCCCAATTACTTTAATTAAGTTGTTTTTTGCATCATAAGATAGAAGCGTAATAAGCCCTGCACGGGTGGTAATGGAAAGTAAACGCCCGTTTAAATCGTAAGCCTCTGTATTATCGTCTTCCGTTGTCAGTTTCCAGCCGATTTGCTTATTAGTTGCATCAATGACCGTCGTTAATTTTGCGGTCACATCGGGGTTAGCCTTCCAAACACCGGATAAAAGGGAAAATGTATCTACCCGCCCGTCGGCGGCAGTAACCTTAACTATGTTATTTGATGAGGTTAAACCTCTATGATAAGTACTAGTCCAATTTTTGCCCACGCTAACTTTATCGGAAATAGCCTGGCTATTATAAAAACGTCTAAACTCTAAGCCAGTAGTTGCCGCCCCGATATAATCGGTTTCCACTTGAAACTTATTTCCCGTCGCTGGGTTGATTGGGTTACCCTCGCAAGGGCAATTATTTTTTGGAACCCCGAGGTTCTCAGGTGATGGGGAAGGAGGGGCAGCCATTCTATTAATATTGAAGGTATGTGATTGTGAACCACTACCAGCAAAATTGGTCCAGGTAGCAGTAAAACTATCCTTTGTTGCATTTGGGTCGTTACTAGTCCATTTGTAATAAACAATATCAAATGTAAAAGTAGTGCCATTACATTTATCAGCGCAACCATCAACCCCTGATTGCTCTCCGAAAGAAACAACGCCATATTTAGGCTGGGCATCAATTGTCCAACTCCCATTTGGCATTTGTCCACAAAAACTAGTATAGATACCAGCTATACCACCAAGGGAAGTCTGTACATTTGGCAAAACGGAAATTGAAGAAGCTATCCCACATTGTGAAGCAGGCAAAACTTGAGGTGCAATGTTTGAAAATTGGCGTAAACTTGGTTGCACTTGATTAATTTTATTATTAAAACCACCTATTGTTACTATCGTAGGAAGCTCTCCATTATGTGCTGCTTGGCAATTCACACTTAGTAGAGAGAGAATTAAAAACAGCTGGGATAAATATATTCGCATGCTTTTACCAATAGTTAGATTTGTGAATTAAACAATACAACACTTGCATTTGCCCTTGATATAACGATATTGCTTTTACCTGTTTCAGTTGTGAGCAGTTTTAAAGTATAAAACATGGAGCCTATATCCTTTATTTGTTGTTTCGCGGAATAATCACACATAATTCATCCCGAAGTCAATACTGTCCCGGCTCCTGTTTTTATTGAGGTAATATATTGCAAAACTTACCTTTGTACAACATTGATTTATCCACAAAATATTCCGTACATACAAAAATATAGCACCTCATTAGTTCATTATCAAAGATAAGGAAAATAAAAGCCAAGGTTCTAGGTCTTTTTCTTTGATTTTCCCTACTTAGCTTGCCAAGAAACATACAAAACGTCAGACAGATGATTAATGAGCAGGTGCAACCCATTTCCTCCTAGCCATATTTTAAAAGAAGATACCCTACCCGAATTAGATATCAGTATCCCCCACCAGGTCGCCATTCAATTTGGTGTTTTATGTGTGGCGCCATCTTGCTCCATCTTCAAGATACTGATCCCAACCCTTTTCAGAAAAAAGTGCTGTCCCTAACTCAGTCTTATCTAAACCCTCTGAGTTTTCTTCTAACATTGATGCGGCACGCAACCAATATTTAATCGCGTTAACCATGTTCTTACCCACGCCCAACTCTATCGTGGCTTCATCAGATGAGAAAATGGTTTTCTTTTTCATAAAGGCTTGAAAACCCTTTGTTAACCACGCGTAGCGTAACGAAAAAGTCTCATGACGACCAAAAGAGGCGCGTCTGTCGTTATAAGGTTTGATCAGACTATCCATGTATTTAGCATTGGTAAGGTGTTTCGGTAAGGGTAGGTAAAGGGGGTTTATAAGTTTTGGATTCTAACATTATTATCTAAGCCACTAAGCATTATTTGTCTGGGCAATAGAGCGACTTTAACCACTTCTTTATAAGGTCGAGTTAATTATTCTAAGAGCCTTAAAGCTTTCTTTTAAAGTGTGTGACATTAACCCGCTGAATGCATTTAAAAATTCATTCATCTTCTTATCAATTGACTCAAGTAACAAGATAACAAACGTAAACGTCAGACGGCGTTGTACTTTTAAAAATAATTCAGTTTAGATAGGATTAGTTTAATGAAATTGAACAAGATATGCGCCTAAATTAGGTCTTATGGTTATTCAAAAAAACTAAAGTCACATTATCTAAAAGCGGCTGAATTAGCGACTATGGATATTTATGCTTTTATCGGCGAATGTAAGAAAAATGAAGTACCTGTTATCAAGATAACTAAAAACGAATTGCTTGAAGAAATAGCGAGTATGAATCAGCTATGATTCTAGTATTGATTTTAATAATTAACATTAAAATTATATTTCTTTACTTTTTGTAACACCTAAATAATTCTAACATGCTGATAATACTATTTTAGAAAACAAATTAACTACAAGTTTCGACAAATAACATCAAGAATTTTCCTTATGATATTCGGAAGAGTAATTAAAAACTAAGCTTTTTTCTGTGATTATTTTTGAAATACCTTAGAAATTTTTTTGACTGTTAAATCTTTTGTTTAAACATTGAAAAAACTTTCTTGATATTGAAATTTTTGTTTGGACACTGAAACTATTTTCTCAATGTTAAAACTTTTGCTTGAACACTGAAACTATTTTCTCAATGTTGAAACTTTTATTTAAACACTGAAACTATTTTCTCAATGTTGAAACTTTTATTTGAACACTGAAACTATTTTCTGGATGCTGAGACTTTTGTTTGAACACTGAAACAGTTTTCTGGATATTGAAAATTTTGTTTGAAAACTGAAACTATTTTCTGGCTGTTGAAACTTTTGTTTGAGTGACGAAACAACTTTCTGGATGTTGAAACTATTATTTGAATGCTGGCACAACTTTCTGAGTATTGAAACTCTTTGTTTGTAGACTGAAACAATTTTCTAAATGTTGAAACGAGTATTTGAGCACTAAAACAATTTTTTGGATGTTAAAACTTAAATCTCAATACTGAGAAGTTAGTCTGGATATTGAAACATTTTTTTAGGGCTAGAACTTTTGTTTTAACTTTAAATCCATAATACTATACAATGCACCTTTACTGTAAAACTGAAATAATCAGATTGATCGATCAAGCAAAAGGATTAATTATTTCTAATAAATTATCGATCCTCTGCCCATGTTTCATATCTTCAGAGTAAAGTATTTTACATTGAGCAATTAAAGCCGATGCCACTATTACTGAGTCATAGTAAGAAAACTGGTTATTAGATCTTAGATCTGAAGCTTTATTAAAGACATTTTTATTGATATTTACAACGATATACCGATCATAACAGTTATTTATAAAACAACAAACTTCAACTTCATTAAAGTGTAGTTTCTTAATTAAATTACTGCTAACCTCATTAATAACTTGAATAGAAATGGTTTGTGATCCATTAAGAATGATATTTGAATCAATAAAAACACTATCGCTCATTAGCACTTTCTCTAGAGAGAAAGGATATAGTGGCATCAATATGCCTAGGTCTACGGGTGAGAGATTCTATGAAGTCGGATTGATTAGATTCTATATTTTCTACTTCATCTTCAATCGTGATGATTACTTTTGCTTTTTTGCTAAATAATATATTTCGGTAGGTCATAGGTATTTGAACCATTCCGTTTAGTATATTAGTTTCAAATTCAATTGTTTGCACTATCTCAACCTCTAAAACTGCAAATATATCGTGTTAGCTTCATATCATACATGACTCTTGAACTAACACCTATTTTTATTATAAATCAATAGTATAACGAAGATATTTCACGCACTAAAAAAGCTTTAAGCATTGCACTTAAAGCTTTAATGCGCTTTTTAATTGACTAGTTTTACAACGGGGACACAAAACTCGCTAGTTCCTGATGGAGTAATCGCGGCAACTCTGACAGCGATCAGAGTACCTGCTTGTAATCCTTTCATTTCGTATGAGGCTGAAGTGGTCATCTCGACAGTTTTCCAATCAGACTCTAACGTGGGTATACCACCGATATAAATCTGCCAGATATAAACGCCAGCCGCATAAATGGCTTTAGTCACAAATTTAAGCTCACCTGAATGTAAGCCATGCTCCACCGCTAAAATTGGCTTAGCCAAAGGGGGCACTCCTTTACTAACATTAAAACCACTGCTTAACAGTTTGGTTTCATCGCCATTACTAGTTTGATTAACATATTGCGCGTAGACTCTAATAACGTTGTCTGCGATGGCTTCTTTATCATGCATAATTGACTTGGCTATATGACTGCCATCATCAGAGGCAATAATAGCGGCTTCGAAGGCATTAATAGCTGAAGTAGCATCTGCCAGAGGAATATACGGTGCTGGAAAATAGGGATTATTTGTCATTTTGGAGACAATATTGCGATAAGCCACAACTCTTTCACGGACAGGAAGTTTAACAATATCGATTAGTGCTCTTAAAACCTTCATGATCTTTCCTTAAATTAATTTATTATTGAAGTTTATCAAGACTGACACTATAGACTAATTATTGTTACTTTGTATTTTATTTACTGATATTTTGTAAGGTTTTATTGGTATTGTCTACCATCTAACTGATAAGATAAGGTTATTTATTTTTAAACAGCCCAGGAAAAAGTGCTTTAAAACCGTAGTTTGCTTTAAAAATCCATCAACAACCCCGGTATCCCTACGCTTTGGATATGCTGGGCATTTTTACCTTCTTCATACGCCAACAAAGTTTTATCTTTTTGCCATAACCTAAAGGCTAAGGCATAAGACAGCACTCGAATGGGGTAAT
>CAIQNQ010000276.1 GCA_903873165.1 uncultured Methylococcaceae bacterium
CTACCTTTAGAAACCGTATTTTTAGTAGCATCCAGCAACATAGACCCACTCGCTTTTAAATGCGCTCCTTCTTCTATTGTCAATACACCGACACTCGCCGTAGTCCCTTCATTACGAATTAAATCAACCTGTCCTAGATTTGAGACTCGTAACAAGACACCATCACTGCCGCCTTTAAGCTTATTAATATACAAATTACCACCTGGTACCGTAGACTTACCCGAACTTTCTACAACGGCATATTTTTGAACAGTCAAATTACTAATGGCAGTCAATATAATATCTTGGCCCTTTAGATCAACATTAGCATCAATGGTCACCGTCGATGCTGTTTCAGTAACGTGTTGACCTAAAGAGTCTTTGCTGCGTTTTCCACCTAATAATAAACTCGGTGCCTTCAGTTTATTTAAGTCATTAACCCACAAACCAACCATTCCATCCGCTAGATTACTTAAGTCGGCTTTATTAGCCACCACCTCTATTTTATCGGCACTAATATCAACCTGACCACCCAAGCCACTGTTATCCGGGTTAGCCAATAAATTAGTTTCTAAAACCAAACTGGATTGAGCATCCAGCACTAAAGTACCCGCATCTTTAGGTAATTGCGGCACTACCCCAGTCGTTGACTTTGAAAAAAACTGATTGGCAGAATAACTCGTATATTCCGAAAATAATTGAGCGATAGACCCTGGCTGCACCATAAAACCTTGAGTACGGGCATTCGCTATAGCCGTATCAGCAACCCCATAACGCCCAGAAACAATAGTTGCCCCCGCTAAATTAGTTAAATTTTGCACTTGATCCTGCGTGCCAGATTTAGGTGTAATTAAATAGGCATTCGGTAATAAAGCATAATGCGCAGGTAAGACGGTATACCAACCTGCTGCTAAGCCTGCCCCTGCATTTAAATACACACTTTGTCCGACTGTTACACCGGATTTAGAGGACTCATTCGGATCGTAAGGGGTAAGAATATTATTAACACCCGGTATCACTGCAAATTTTTGAGAGACAGACACGTCTAAGATATCATTAGTGCCACCTGCCCCTGTTATAAATTCATACGCATACAAATCCCCTCCGCCTGACAAATTGACGGTCGAGCCAGATTGTAAATCGAGATGTTTCGCAATCAACTCCAAGCGTTTCTCAGGAGGCGTACTCACTACAATGTTATTAGTACTGTTAATAGGATATAACCAATTTACCCCGCCAGAACCCTGACCAAATAATACAGTTGAGCCTTGGCCAGATACAGACGTTACACTGCCCGATGCCAAGGTTAGATTATTTGTGGCATTAAGCACTAATTGCCCAAAGGGTGCTTCAAGCACACCCTCTTGATTAATATTAGTAGCTTTAACGGTTAATTGGCCTGCGGCAGAATAAATAGGCGATTTGACGGCATTATTGCCCTTAAAACTAACAGTAGCGTCAGTCAATGTATTGTTAATAGTATAATGAGTTAAAGTTGCTGGATAAATCTGTGCGGCAGTAATATTTAAGTTGGCTGCTACATTAAGTTGACCCAACAAATCTTTGCCTCCAAAAACACCATCGGCTATACCACGTAAACGTAAATCACCTGAGCTATTTAAATTAATCTGCTTTAAA
>CAIQNQ010000277.1 GCA_903873165.1 uncultured Methylococcaceae bacterium
GCCGCGATGAGCAGCAGAGTGGGTCGCGCCCCGCGTGGGCGCGTGGATTGAAACGTTTGATGTTATGGTTGGCGGAATGATTGGAATGTCGCGCCCCGCGTGGGCGCGTGGATTGAAACCATTAAAGTGATCGTCATCTTCAGACCATCTATCGTCGCGCCCCGCGTGGGCGCGTGGATTGAAACTTGTCTAAGCAAGCGTTTGGGCAAGTAACATTGTCGCGCCCCGCGTGGGCGCGTGGATTGAAACAACGACTCTGCTTATGCCAAGCTAGGTCAAAAGGTCGCGCCCCGCGTGGGCGCATTCAAAGTAATTGCTCCAATTCCAGACGAATGCTGCCACCTATTCCGATTTAAAGCTGCCATTGAATCTAGTGAGGAATGCTACTTCCTGTGGGTACGTGGATTGAATCAACATTAACCTAGTAAATTTGTTTATCCATATAAGTAAAAATATCAACATCTTACGCACAATTCCCGCACCAAAATTAATTTAATTTGCCCTAAATAATTATTTACCTTGTGCTTTATAAGGATACCCGTTATAGTCCTAACACCATCAGTCTTAGCTCTCAGTTGACGCGTTAATCATTTTTTAGCAATACAAAGACCTGTTTAGGCACTGGGCCGACCTTGCTCATGGCTCAAGTAAACTGTTTAAGCACTGCAAACTATAGCACATGCAGTAGCACTAGCTGATTGACCGCTCAGCTTATCTTTTAGAGTACTAAAAACATCTTTTTGAGTGCGACAAATTCATTCATTGGTATTTTTTATGATTGACTATGGCTCGTTAAGACTTGCTGTGTAATGGCTAAGGTCGGCCCAGCACTCAAACAACTTAGCCTAGTGGTTGATCAGATACCTACTGGTGGTCAGTAGATAGGGCTAGCACTCAATCGGGTTTGCCCAGCATTCAAGTAAGTTATTTTAGCAATTAAAAAGGCTTAATTTCGCAAAGTAGCGCTTGTTGAGTAGTAAAAAGTATTGGCATGATGCACTGCAATATTAGCTGGATGCTAAACAATCCTTGCCGAGCCTTTATCAGCTTTGCATCCCCCCTGAAAGTCCATTCCGAAAGGAGTTTTACCTAATGACCTTAACCACTTATATGCCCGCTAGTGATAGCGGAAAAGCGGATTTACTTGACCATTTAACGACTAGTTTACCGCTGTATAATACGCAATTAAATATCGCTCCTGAGGATATTTTGTCACTGACCGCCGATGCAAAATGTTTTAGATATGCGTTGCAAATTGTTTCTGAAATGCAGGCCTATTCTCAAAGTTGGACGGCTTATAAAAATCTATTAAGGGACGGTCCTGGTAATACCACGGCTTGGCCAGTAGCGGCGGTTTTACCAACACCGATTCCTACGGTGGTTAAACCGGGTGTTATTTCTCGTTTGTCTAGCTTGGTGGCCTTAATTAAAGCCAGTAAGAATTACACTATCGCTATGGGTAAGGATTTATGGTTAGTGGGGGCAGAAATTGTAGTAGATCCAGTGGCTTGGAAGCCTATTATTACGGTGCAGTTTCAGGCTGGGCATCCTACGGTGCAATGGACTAAAGGCCAAGCCGCTGCAATTGAGATTTGGGTTGATCGTAATGACACTAAAGGCTTTGGGCTAATGGCGATTAATATTGAACCCAACACCACAGACTCTCATGTATTGCCAGAGGCCGATAACAGTGTCGTATGGCGTTATAAAGCCATTTATTTACTACACGATGTCCAAGTGGGGCAGTGGAGTGACATCATCAGTGTGTCTGTAGGTTGATGAGGGCTTTAAACTTATCCCCAAAAGCTGTGGATAACTCTGTGGATTACTATAGGTGAAGACCTCTAACTGTCTAATTTGTTTTAGCTTTGCTTAAATCGTCCAATAGTTATACTGTTTATTTAATGTATTTAAAATCAATTGCTTAGTATTAAGTGATTGGTTTTGAGTGCATTTATTTTGCGTATTTTTATTGGTATTATTCGATTAATTGTGCTTATCAAACAATGTGTGTAAGTCTTATGCAGAAGCATATTTTTAACACCCGTACTACAATTATTTTCTAATCATTGATAATATGAATCATTTTATAAGGTAATTAACTTTATGGGTTCCATTTTGAACTGGGATAACATTTCACACAAAATAAGTACCGAAATCGGACTGTCTTTTAATATCACCTCTGTTAATGCACTTACGGGAGGGGATATTAATTCGGCATTTCATGTGGTAGCACAAAACAAGTCATATTTTATTAAGCTTAATCGGCCAAATTTAGTGGAAATGTTTGAGACTGAATTTTTAGGTTTACAAGCTTTAGCCAATACTAAGACTTTGCGGGTGCCTCAGCCCATTGTATTTGGGAGTACCGATACGGAAGCTTATTTACTTTTGGAATATATAGCGTGGGGTCGAGCAAGTAGGGCTTCTGAGCGCTTGCTAGGTCAACAACTGGCTCAGTTACACCTTAAGCCTCAAGCTTATTTTGGGTGGATGCGGGACAATACGATTGGTAGTACTGTGCAAATTAATCAACCTAATACGGATTGGCAGCGGTTTTGGCGAGAGCAACGCTTAGGGGTGCAATTAAGATTGGCTGCTGAAAAAGGCTATACAGGTCGTTTACAAAGTTTGGGGGAACAACTTATTGAGGCTGTACACTGCTTTTTTAGTGCTTATCAACCCGCGCCGTCTTTATTGCATGGCGATTTATGGGGTGGCAATGTGGGTGTTGATAAACAAGGTGTGCCCGTTATTTTTGATCCTGCTTGTTACTATGGCGATAGAGAAGCAGATCTAGCCATGACTGAGTTATTTGGCGGTTTTAGCCCAGATTTTTATGCGGCCTACCAAGAAGTGTGGTTATTAGATAAGGGTTATAAGCAAAGAAAAAGCTTATATAATCTATACCATATTCTTAATCATTTAAATATGTTTGGTGGGAGCTATTTAGCGCAAGCAGAGAGTTTGATGATGCAATTATTGGCTGAAGTTGCTTAGGTTTGGGTTTTTAAGTATCAAATTCGTCTGTCTTGTGCGGATGAATTTCTACTAACAGGATTTGTGGTCCTTGCATTTCTTTAACTAGCATACTAAATTGATTAAATGCTATGGTTTGACCGGGTACTGGAATATCTTGTAACTTAGACATAATTAAGCCGCCGATGGATACTTCATCTTCTAATTCCAGTTCTTCGTTCTCAATATCTATTCCTAAGATACGCTCTAAAGAAAAAATAGGTAAACTACCTTTTACCACTAAAGTACCATCATCTAAGCGATTCCAATCATTGTTATTTTGTCTAAATTCGTCGCGTATTTCGCCTACCATCGCGCTTAAAATATTGTCTAAGGTGATAAAACCTTCTGGGGTATGCCCTTGTTGACCAATAATGGCAAAGTGGGCCGCCCCCATTCTAAACACTCTAAATAAATCCAAAGCGAGGGTGTCTGCGGATACATATTGCACGGGCCTTAAAAACGTATGTAAATCGGTAATATCCTGCCCCGTTTGTTGGGCAAAGAATAAATCTTTTAAGTGGATAACACCTAAAATATCAGTACCATTGGTATCAAAGTAGGGATAGCGACTGTAGCGTTTTTCGGCAATAATTTTTAGATTGGTTGCTAATGATTTGTTGCGGTACAGAGCGATCAGTTCATGAATCGGCCGCATGAGGTCTGATACTTCTAGCTTACTAAAGTCTAAGGTTTTAGCCAGGATATTCCATTCATCCCGGGTAAAGCGCTCATCTTGATTGTTACCTCTGATAATTAACTTAAGTTCATCCGCTGAATATTGCACATCATGACTATTAACACTGTGCAAACGAAAGATGCGTAAGATTAAGATGGCGCTGGCGTTAAGTAGCCAAATGGCTGGATACATGAGCCAATAAAAACCATAGATGGGGCCAGCACACCATAAGCTTATCTGCTCTGGGTTTCTGATAGCCATTGATTTGGGTGCCAATTCACCCACCACAATGTGTAAAAATGAAATGATAGAGAAGGCTAAAGTAAAGGCGATGCCGTGAATAAGTTCGGGTGAAAAAATGCCAAGTTCTGTAAAAGCGGGTTCTAAGAGTCGGGCAAAAGCGGGTTCGCCTACCCACCCTAAGCCTAAAGACGCTAAGGTGATACCTAATTGACAGGCTGATAAATACGTATCTAATCTGGAGTGTACAGTGGCTAAAATTCGCCCCCGCCAACCTTGGGTTTTGGCTATCTGTTTTAAGCGGGTTTGTCTGAGTTTAACTAAGCCAAATTCTGCGGCCACAAAAAAACCATTCAGGGCAACCAGGAAGATAGCGACTATGATTAAAACAAAATTATTCATATTTCTAAAAGTTTATACGCTAATTGATTTAATGCGTTAAGGTTAGGGTGCGTAATTTTAACGAAAATCAATGTGTATTTAAGATTATAATGCTCATATTTTTGCAGTATTTAAACTGGAACTACGTGTTCATTAAATAAAAAGGTTTTAATGGTTATAAAGCTATATATCTGTCGAATATTCGGTTTGCTAGGAGGACTAGCGTTAATAACGGCTTGTTCAGAACCACCTATTCAAAAGTTTGAGGGGCATGCCCAAGGTACGACTTATCATATCAGTTATTGGTCTAAATTACCGATAGATGCTCAGGTTATTGAAAAAAGTATTAAAGCAGAATTAGATGTCATTGATAAAGCACTATCTAATTACCGTCCTGACTCTACTATAGAACAATTTAATAGCGCTGAAAATACTGAGAGCCAAGAAGTGGGTGCGGAAATTGTCAGTTTAGTACGCACTGCGCGTGTGGTCTATCAAGCTAGTCAAGGTTGTTATGATTTAACCACTAAGCCTTTGTTTACTATTTGGGGCTTTCATGGCGATAATCCGGCGATACCAACCCAAGAACAGATTGCTAATACCCAGTCTCAAATAGGGATGGATAAACTAGAAGTCGTGGATGATACCCATTTGCGTAAACTACAAGCCAACATCAAAGTGGATTTATCGTCTATTGCCCAAGGTTATAGTGTTGGTAAACTCAGTCGGGTGCTAGAACAACAGGGTATCAATGATTACTTGGTAGAAATTGGCGGAGAGTTGCAAACTCGAGGGTATAAACCAGATAATCAGCCATGGCGGATCGCTTTAGAAAGACCGTTACCGGGTGAACAACAGATGCAAAAAAGGTTAACCATGCCTAAAGACTCTGTGATGGCGGTGATGACTTCTGGTACTTATAATCATTACTTCGAGCATGAAGGCAAACGTTACAGTCATATCATTGACGCCCGCACGGGTTGGCCTATTGAGCATGATTTAGTGTCAGTGACAGTGATTACCGAGGATCCAACGGTAGCGGATGCTTGGGATACTGCCTTGCTCTGTTTAGGACAAGAAGCTGGTTTACAAGCCGCAAACGAGGCTAATATTCCAGCCTTGTTTATTCAGCAGCAAGGTGCAAATCTGCTGGAAACTCGGAGTGCCGCGTTAACGGCTTTAAATAAAGTTATTATTGAATAAATGGAAAAGACGTATGTCGTTTAAAAATTCTATAGCTCGGTTATTTACTCGTTGGAGTGATTGGACGTTAGCCTATCCCATTAAAGTGTTATTACTGGTCTGTTTGTGTACCGTTTTAGCTTTTCAATACACCGCTACGCATTTAAGTATCAATACGGATACTAAAGATATGGTGGCCGCTAATGCGCCCTTTCAAAAAAATCTCCGTGCTTATGAGAACGCCTTTTCACAAGATTTACAAACTTTACTGTTAGTTGTTGAATCAGATACGCCAGAACTGACTAAAGCCGCGACTAAACGTTTAAATCGTATTTTAAGTGCCGATAAAGCTAATTTTGAAAGTGTTTATGTGCCTAGTGATGAGGAATTCTTTCATACCAATGGTTTGTTGTATTTAGATAATCCTGAGTTACAGAAATTGTCTAATCAGCTATCACAAGCGCAAGTGTTTATCGGACGTATATCCCAAGAACCTAATTTAACGGGCTTCTTTTCTATCTTTAATGACGCGTTAAGCACGGCTAATAAGGATCAAGCCGTTCCTATTGATTTAACGTCTTTAGTTGAAAAGGTTAGTTTATCGCTGCATAGAAGTATGCAAGGTGATACCAATTTATTGTCATGGGAAAAGTTAATCGCGGATAAAAAATTAACAGCAGGGCAGGTTGAAAAAGGTTTTATTACCGTATCACCGAGGTTTGATTTTACCCAGATTCGTCCTGCTGAAAATGCGATTAATGCCATTCATAAGGCCGTGGTAGAAATTCAACAAGATGATGTGCCGACTGTTAAGGTGTCTATTACGGGTGAAGCTGGCTTAGAAGATGATGAGCTGGTCGGGATGAGTACCGGTACTTTTAATGCCAGTATTTTTTCTATTGTCTTAGTGTTATTTATCTTATTATTGGCGTACCGTTCAGTTTTGTTAACCATAGCAACGTTAATAGCTTTAGCCTTGGGTATGGTGTTTTGTGGCGCGTTTGCGGCGGTGGCGGTTAAGGAGCTGAATTTAATTTCCGTGGCTTTTGCGGTATCAAATATTGGCTTGGGGGTTGAATATGCCATTCATTTTTGTTTGCGATATCAAGACAACTTACTCCATCATGTGCACAAAGCTCGCGCACTCCGCAGTACGTTAATTTCTACCAGTCCGTCTTTAATATTGTGTGCGGGTACTACGGCGATTGGTTTATATGCGTTTGTACCTACGGATTATAAAGGGGTATCTGAATTAGGTTTATTGGCAGGCACGAGTTTATTTATCTGTTTGGTGGTGACCTTAACCGTGTTGCCCGCTTTAATTAGATATATTCCTGTTGCCGCTGAAAAATTGCATCCGCCTACGTCACACCCTATTTTAGCCACGTTTGCTGAGAAAATGGCGAACTTGACCTTGCATTTTGCTAAGCCTATTACCATCATCACTGGGCTGTTGGCTATTATCTCAGTGGCATTAGTCTTTAAAGTACAGGTGGATTTTAATCCGATTAATCTTAGGGACCCTAATACCGAATCAATGATAGCTTTTAGAGAACTCACTAAAGATCCTGATACAACGCCAATGACTTTAACGGTGTTAGCTTCCAGTGCTGATGAAACTAAGTCTTTACAGAAACAATTGGCGGGCTTAAAAACTGTAGATAATACGTTGAGTGTGTTTAATTTTGAACCTACTGATCAAGCAGATAAGTTGGCTATCATTGATGAAATGGGTTTGTTATTAGGTTCGCAAACTAAAGGTTTTCCTAATTTAACCGTCGATAATGACCCAGTGCCTGGTATTAATAAATTAATCAAGACGATTGATGCGAGTGTATTGGATAAAAAAGATCCGCGTGAGATAGTGGTGCTGAATGGTTTTAAGAGTGAATTGCAGGGTATTTTAGTCGAGTTGGATAATCGTCAAGAGCCGAGCCGTCGTCAATTTATTGAAAAAACCCAAACTACCTTGTTAGGGACTTTACCCAGTGCGATGAATGAGTTATTAGGCAGCTTAAACGCCCGTGAGGTTACTTTAGCGGATTTACCTGATGACTTTAAGATTCGTTGGTTGAGTAAAGACGGGGTTTACCGGATTCAGATATTCCCTAAATTTGATTTAAGTGATTTGAAAAATTTACAAGAATTTATAGAGGATGTGCAGTCTATTGCCCCTAATGCCACAGATTTGCCGGTTATTTATTGGGAGTCTATGAAAGAGGTGATCTACTCGTTCCAAAAGGCAATTACCATTGCTTTGGTCGTAATTGCTTTGTTGTTGTTTGGGATTAGACGTAATTTAACCGATACTTTATTGGTGATGACCCCCTTGATTTTAGCGGGTTTGTTTACGATGGCAAGCACGGTGCTGACGCACACGCCGATCAATTATGCCAACATTATCGCGCTGCCCTTGCTGTTGGGTTTGGGTGTGGATAATGGGATTCACATGGTTGAAAAATTGCATCATTCCTTATCTGAAGAACAAAATATTTATCAATCCAGTACGGCTAGAGCGATGTTTTACGGGGCTTTAACGACGGCATCCAGTTTTGGTGGTTTAGCGTTCTCCAGTCATGAAGGTATTGCTAGTATGGGCTTGGTGATTACTATCGGTATCTTTTGGATTATGACGTGTACTTTTGTGGTGTTACCTGCATTAAGTAAGGTCGTTTTAAAAGATAGCGTTAAGGCATAATTTCTTGTTGTTTACACATAATTGTTGTAGGAGTGGTTTTAGCCACGATTATCGCGGCTAAAACCACTCCTACTCTTAATGATTTTTTCGTTGTTCCCAGTGGAACTTTATTTTTTATATAAGGTAAGACATCGTCATGCTAGACCCTCGCTTATTTAGAACTGAACTTGAGTTTGTTACAGAACAGTTAGCCCGTCGGGCATTTAATTTTGATGCCGATGCTTATGTGGCATTAGAAGCCAAAAGAAAATCCGTTCAAGTTAAAACGCAAGAATTACAGAATGAAAGAAACAGTCGCTCTAAAGCCATAGGTCAAGCTAAAGCGAAGGGTGAAGATGTTCAGTCTTTATTAGATCAAGTTCAACACTTGGGGGATGCTTTAAGTGCGGCTGAGCTGGAATTGTCGGCGATACAAGCTGAGATGGAAGCTGTTATGGAGGCGGTACCCAATATTTTGGATATTAGCGTACCCGATGGTAAGTCAGAAGAGTTAAATGTTGAGCTATCACGTTGGGGCGATGTACCTGTCTTTGGTTTTGAACCTAAAGATCATGTAGATTTAGGGACGGCTTTAAAAGGTATCGATTTTGAATTAGGCGTAAAGATTGCGGCGAGTCGCTTTGTGGTATTAAGTGGGCCTTTAGCCAGATTACAACGCGCAATTATTCAGTTAATGTTAGATACCCATGTGGCCGATCATGGTTATGAAGAAACGTATGTACCATTCTTAGTGAATGCCGAAAGTTTACGTGGTACAGGTCAGTTACCTAAGTTTGAAGCAGATTTGTTTAAGGCCAGTGATGATCCAAAGTTGTATCTGATTCCTACTGCTGAGGTGCCTGTTACAAATAGGGTTAGGGATGAGATTATTGAAGCGAAAGATTTGCCACTGAAGTTCGTGTGTCATAGTCCGTGTTTTAGAAGTGAAGCAGGTGCTTATGGTCGTGATGTAAGAGGGATGATTCGTCAGCATCAATTTGAGAAAGTCGAATTGGTACAAATCGTAAAGCCAGAAGATTCAGAACAAGCGCATGAAGACTTAACGATTCATGCCGAAAATATCCTTAAGAAATTAAATTTACCGTACCGCAAGATGTTGTTATGTGCGGGTGATACGGGTTTCTCATCGGCTAAAACCTATGATCTAGAAGTGTGGTTACCAGGGCAGGGCGCGTATAGAGAGATTTCGTCTTGTAGTAATTTTAAAGATTTTCAGGCGCGACGTTTACAAGCTCGCTGGCGTAATCCTGAAACGGGTAAGCCTGAGTTAGTCCATACTCTTAATGGTTCTGGTTTAGCGGCAGGTAGAACCTTAATCGCAGTAATGGAAAACTATCAAGATGCAGCAGGGAATATTAACATTCCTGATGCGTTGTTGCCTTATATGGGTGGGCTTACAGTGATTTCTTCAGGAGCTAATCATGGTTAAGTTGTTTAAAGCACTCGTGTTAATTTCTGCATTGAGTGCAGTAGCGGCAATAGCCGAAGATACGATACCGCCTATCAATGTGCATAAGTCTGCAGAACTAGGTGATAGCAAAGCCCAAGCTAAGTTAGGTGCGATGTATTTATTGGGTACTGAAGTAGATAAAGATGAACCACAGGCTTTTGAGTGGTTTTTAAAGTCGGCTCACCAAGGTAATGTTGAAGCTGAGATGATTGTCGCTGCTATGTATGAGCGTGGGCTAGGTGTTAAAAACGACGTTAAGCAAGCGACTCAGTGGTATGAAAAAGCGGCGGCTAAAGGAAATACAACCGCATTAGCCTTGACTGGTAAAAATGATGTCGCTAAAGGTGGGGTAGCTTTTAATTATCAAACTATGCGCTTAAGTGCAGCCAAACAGATTCCTACCGAATACGCTAAAAAAATCTTACTGACTAAATAATTATCAACATGACTATTACTACACGTTTTGCACCCAGTCCTACCGGTTATTTACATGTTGGGGGTGCGCGTACCGCACTGTTCTCATGGTTGTACGCCCGTAAGCACGGTGGCCAATTTATTTTACGTATTGAAGATACTGATTTAGAGCGTTCAACTCAAGAATCTGTTGATGCTATTTTAGAAGGCATGGCATGGCTAGGGTTGGATTATGATGCGGGGCCGTTTTATCAAACTCAGCATTTTGAGCGTTATAAAGAGATTATTCAGCAGTTGTTAGATCAAGGCAATGCGTATTATTGTTACTGTAGTAAAGATGAGTTAGAGCAGTTGCGTACTGAGCAAATGGCTAATAAAGAAAAGCCTCGATATAACGGTAAGTGTAGACATTTAGGCGCTAGAGATGAATCTAGGGAAGCAGTAATTCGGTTTAAAAATCCAGTAGATGGTGCGGTGACTATTCACGATTTAGTGAAGGGCGATATTGTCGTTGGTAACAAAGAATTGGATGATTTAATTATCGCTAGAGCGGATGGCTCGCCCACTTACAATTTAACGGTTGTAGTGGATGATATGGATATGAAAGTGACTCATGTAATACGTGGGGATGATCATATTAATAACACGCCTAGACAAATTAATATTTTGGCGGCCTTGGGTGCAGAATTGCCTTTGTATGGGCATTTACCCATGATATTAGGGCCTGATGGGGCGCGTCTATCAAAAAGACATGGGGCCGTGAGTGTGATGCAGTTTAGGGATGAAGGATATCTGCCAGATGCGTTATTAAATTATTTAGTGCGTTTAGGGTGGTCACATGGTGATCAAGAAATCTTTTCTATTGAGGAAATGATTCAGTATTTTGAGTTAGAAGATGTAAATGTGTCAGCATCTACTTTTAACATGGAAAAGTTATTGTGGTTAAATCATCAATACATCATGAATTCTGATCCTGCGCATGTGGCTAAACATTTAAGTTGGCATATCGGTCAGTTGGGTATTGATCCAGCAATTGGTCCAGATTTAGTCGATGTGGTTAAAGCCCAAAGAGAGCGTTGTAAAACTTTAGTGGAAATAGCAAATGCTAGTATCTACTTTTATAAAGACTTTGATAGCTACGATGAGAAGGCGGCTAAAAAGAACTTCAATCCAGAAGCTGCCGATATATTAGCGCAATTGCTCGTTGAATTTGAACAAGCCAATGTTTGGGATGGTGAGGCTTTGCATTATGTGATTGTGGAGCTTTCTGAGCGTTTATCGGTCGGCATGGGTAAGGTAGCTCAACCTTTGCGTGTTGCTATCTGTGGCTCGGCTGTATCGCCTGCTATTGATGTTACGTTATCGTTGTTGGGTAGAGAAAAAACCTTAGCTAGAATAGCCAGAGCGATAAATCATATAAGAACGTAAATTGACTTTGACAATTGTGCTATTTCCTGTAGAATACCCGTTCTTTACTGGGGCCATAGCTCAATTGGTAGAGCGCAACACTGGCAGTGTTGAGGTCAGCGGTTCGATTCCGCTTGGCTCCACCAATGATAAGTAAAATTTTAAAGTAAATAGCTAGTCCCCATCGTCTAGCGGCCTAGGACACTGCCCTTTCACGGCGGTAACAGGGGTTCGAACCCCCTTGGGGACGCCATGATTTACGGCGATTTTATGTTGTGTTATATAAATGTAGTTTTGGTTAATCAATAATTGATTAATTTAGGCCAGACTAAACTAGTTTTAGTCCCCATCGTCTAGCGGCCTAGGACACTGCCCTTTCACGGCGGTAACAGGGGTTCGAACCCCCTTGGGGACGCCAATAATAAAAAAGGCTTATCGTTGATAAGCCTTTTTTTTGCCCTAAATTTTGTGGCTGATTGAGTATATTAATCTCCTACTTGTAAAATACTTGCCCACGAATATAATGCTAAAGATATTCAGTTTTCAACAAGGAATCAAAATGGGAAATATTAAAAAAATACTACTAGGGCTTTCTTTATCAATCACGCTGCAACCTGTTTTTGGTGTTGAAACGTTAAAGGTGTGTGCTGATCCTCTAAACCCCCCGTATTCAACTAAAGATGAGAAAGGCTTTGAGAATAAAATTGCTGAGTTGTTTGCCAAAGAACTCGGTCAAAAAGTTGAATATACTTGGTTCGCCCAACGTATAGGCTTTATCAGAAATACCTTAACAGCGGATGTAGATGATTGGGATGCCACCAGTAACAAATTTAAATGTGATTTAGTGATGGGCGTGCCAGCGGGTTATGATTTAACCTTAAATACCGAACCTTATTATAAATCTACCTACGTGTTATTAATTGCTAAGGGTCGTGGATGGGATGATATTAAAGAGGCTAATCAACTGACTGAGCTCCCTGAACTTAGACAAGAAAAATTAAAAATTGCCATGTTTGATCGAGGGCCAGGTACCACTTGGTTACAACAAAACGGCTTATTAGAGCAGGGCATTTCTTATCAATCGATGTCAGGTGATAGCGAGAATAATGTCGCTATGCAAATTGATAAAGACTTTAAAGCTAAAAAGATTGATATGGTTATTTTGTGGGGGCCAATGGCGGCTTATGTAATCTCTCAAAGCCCTAAAGACAGCTATAACATGATACCTATGAAGGCAGCACCTGGTATAAGGTTTGATTTTGCGATGGCTATGGGGGTGCGTAAAGGCGATAAAGAAAGAAAAGCACTATTAGATAAGCTTATTGTAAGTCAAGCTGATAAGATACATAAGATTATAGAAAGCTATCACGTCCCATTACTACCGTTACAAAAATAAGTTTTTTGATACCACAGCCCACTTTATTAGAGTGGGCTGTGGTTCATATTATTTTCGATCAAATAATGTTATTAAATAGCTAAGGCGGGCTACTTGGTCTTGGGTTAATTGCGACCATTGAAATCGCCATTTCCAGTTTCCTACGGTTGTTCCTGGGGTATTCATCCTTGCTTCTGAGCCTAGTTCAAGAATATCTTGCATGGGAATGATCGCTAAATTTGCTACTGAACTTAATGCGGCTTGTATTAGAGCGCAATGCAATGGAATCGAGGGGTTTCCAAGATAATCATAAGCGTAATTTCTTTCATATTCTTGAATAGTGTGAGTCCAGCCTATTGTGGTATCGTTGTCATGGGTGCCTGTATAAACGACACAGTTATGCCCATAATGACTGGGTAAATAGGGGTTCTCTGGGCCACTACCAAAGGCAAAGTGTAAGATTTTCATGCCCGGTAAATTAAATTCATCTCTAAGCTCTTCTACTTCCTTGGTGATAATCCCAAGATCTTCTGCTACTAACGGAATTGAGCCTAATTTATTTTTAATGGCATTTAATAAAGCACTTCCAGGTGCTTTAACCCATTCACCATTTTGGGCCGTGGGTTCATTTGCAGGTATTTCCCAGGCTGCTTCAAGTCCACGAAAGTGATCAATTCTTAAGATATCAAATTGTTCTAATTGTGACTCCATGCGTTCAATCCACCAATCAAAGCCAGTTTGTTCTAGATATTCCCAGTCATAATGTGGGTTGCCCCAGCGTTGTCCTGTTTCGGAAAAATAATCAGGTGGAACCCCCGCAACAACGGACATGCCGCCGTCGTCTTCATTGAGTTTAAATACTTCACGATTAGCCCAAACGTCGGCACTGTCATAGGAGACGAAAATAGGGATATCACCAAATAAAAGTACCTCATGCGTATTTGCATAGGCTTTTAATGCCATCCATTGCTTAAAAAATAAATATTGTTCAAATTTGATGTTGCTAATATCATCAGCTAAGCGGCGTCGAGCTTCTATTAAAGTGTCGGGGTGTCTTTCTTTAAATGGAGTAGGCCATTGGTTCCAACACTGTTGATTAAAGATTTTTCTCAATGCCATAAATAAGGCATAGTCATCGAGCCAAAATGCTTTGTCTTGACAAAATTGCGCAAACTCTTCTTTGTCTGTTTGTTGCGCTCTCTCTAAAAAACCAATAAAAGCTTTAGCGATTAAACAACCCATGTTAAATACCACTGAACCTTTACATTCTTCACATTGTTCAGAGGCATTTAGCCAATTAAGCTCAACTAAAGCTTCGATATCAATTAATAATGGATTGCCAGCATGAGCAGATAAACACTGATAGGGTGATCCATCTGCGTGAGTAACCCCTAAGGGTAAAGTTTGCCAAACGGTGATGCCTGCATTTTGCAAAAAATGAATAAAGTTATAAGCTTCTCTACCTAAATTACCTTGTTTATCAGAACCGGGTAAGGAAGTAATGTGAAGAAGTATGCCAGCTCTGCGTTTGTTTAAAAGGTTATTCACGCTTTTCCTCTAGTTAAAGTTCAATACCCGGTCTCATTGCTCCACCCATGGTGGGATCACCATGACCTTGAGTAAAGGATAGAGCTAGGTAAGCAGGAGGCTCTTCGCCTAATAATAGATATAAATTCGTTAAGTTAAGTCGGTATTGCTGCTCGAAATTACTGACAGCCTCTCCAGGGTTATAATCTCCAAACCACCAGAACCAGTCTGACCCTTCGCAGACCGCAAGTTGAGCTTCTGCATCAAGGGCTTGCTGAGTTGTTAAACGTTTAGCTAATATCGCTCTATCAAAGGCGTATTTTACGTCACCTAGCATATCCCAGCCACGATTTTTATCAACTGATCCAATCCAAGTGGAAAATGTGCCGTAAACCCAGCTACCTGCAGTTAAGTTGCTAAGCGGGTGTATGGTGGCATTATTTTCTAAACAGTCAGAAAATGTACAGAGTTCGATATCAGGATGGGTTGATAAGCGTTTATAAAACGTATTTAGGAAATCATAGCCGTTATTGGGAAAATATTCCCAAGCATTTTCCCCATCCATGATAATAGAAACAACTTTATCGCTGGGTTCATGCTGGGCAATATTCTCTAGATGTTGAATAAAGTCGTTGACGGCATCTTCAGCATTCCATTTTGAATATTCAAAACCAATAAGATCTGATAGACCGTCATCCCTAAAAAAACAGGCTATATCAGTGTCTACTAATTGATATGGGTGATGCGTGTCAGCCATTTGAGCATCATTAGCCTGACTCAGTTTAAGACTATTAAGTAATACAGCTCCACCACTCGCTGTCCACTTAAAACCAAAATCGCTTAATATTTTTAACGTTTCAGTACTAATACTACCTTCTGATGGCCAACATCCCGCCGCTTTAAAGTCAAAATAGCGTTCAAAAGTTTCTGCGCCCTTTTTTAAATGCCATAACACTCTATCCTTACCATTTGGGTAGACTGGGAGTTGCGGCATGGGTGCGTCTGGCATGGCATCATGAGTAGAATTTAAGTCTAATAATAACGGCATAATGGGGTGGGCGTAAGGTGTGACCGAAATCTCGATCTGTTTGCTTTGCGCTAACTTTTTGTAACGCGCAATCACATTGCTAAGCAGTTCGCCTATAATCTTAAAGAGCTGTAATCTGTCTTCAATAGTAAAGTTTGTACCTTTCTCAATTAAAAACTGTACGCGTTTATCAGTTAATTTTACGGACTCACCTAACCACGCTAAGTGATACCAAACAAAAATGTCATTAAAAAATTGGTCGTTAATATAATTAAACGTATCGAAATGATGTTCTAGCCATTCTGCTATTTCAGCTAATGCTTTAAAAGCGGGATAACGATTAATTTGGCGATCTTTGTTGGCGCGTAAGCAATCTTTAATCAGTTTCCAACGGATAATGGGGTCTTCAGGTGGAGAGGAGGCAATTAAAGCATTAAGGAATGGATCGGTTATCGGGTTACCAAAATTGATATGACGGTTGATTTGTTGAGCATAATCATCAATTTGCTCTAATAAAATAGGTGCAAAATTAATAACGGCTTTGGCTTGAGGTGTAGTCTCAAGATGTGCCGCCATGTCTACATAGTCTTTTATGACATGCAGATAGGTCCACGGTAATTTAAATTCACCGGATTTTAAATCCCTATATTCCGGTTGATGCATGTGCCAGCACAAGACTAGCTTTAACTTATTTGTGTTTGTCGTCATTATAAATTCTCAAAAATTATAGCCATGTAGTGGCGGGATCAGAAAATACTACATATAAATACGAACTAGTTGCTTAAGAATTTATTGTCTCATTAGCTAAGCACGGTAATGCAAAACAGTCAGTTGCGTTACCGTGCTAATTAGCTATTACTATCTAACGTAATGAAGCCTTTGCCCTATCATATCTGGAGTCACTAAAACAACACCTCCCGCACTGACATGAAATCTTTTTTCATCATCAGTTATATTTTCACCAATGATGGTGCCTTCAGGGATGTTACAACCTTTTTCAATGATTGCCTTGGTGATTCTGCAATGCCGACCGATGTTAACCAGGGGTAATAGAATTGAATCTTTTACCGAGCTATAAGAATTAACCCTGACATTAGAGAATAGCAACGAATGTCTAACAGTCGCGCCTGAGATAACACAGCCGCCTGAAACCATTGAATCAACAGCAAGGCCACGTCTGTCATCATCATCGAAGACAAATTTAGCGGGTGGAGTTTGTTCTTGATGTGTCCAAATGGGCCACGTGTTATCGTATAAGTTTAAGCCAGGGTTGACGCCAATAAGTTCCATATTAGCAACCCAATAGGCATCAATTGTGCCTACGTCGCGCCAGTAACTTTGTGCGCCACTTTGTAAATCTAAGAAGGGATAAGCGTTAACGATATATTTATCAATGACCGCTGGAATAATGTCTTTGCCAAAATCATTGCTTGAGTTCTTATTATCAGCATCTTTAAGTAGTTGTTCAAATAGAAAGCCTGTATTAAAAATATAAATACCCATTGAAGCGAGCGCAGTATCAGTTCGGCCGGGCATAACAGGAGGATGTTCAGGCTTTTCCACGAAAGCTTTAACACGACGATTAGTATCAACATCCATTACCCCAAAAGCGGTGGCTTCTTCAAGAGACACTTCAATACAACCAATAGTTAAATCTGCCTTTTTCTCAATATGATCGGCTAGCATTGAGCCATAATCCATCTTATAGATATGGTCGCCCGCTAAAATTAAAATGTGACTTGGATTTCGACTACGTAATATGTCGATGTTTTGGAAGATTGCATCGGCAGTACCCTTATACCAAGAGTTTTCGTCGTGTCTTTGCTGAGCAGGCATTAGATCAACATATTCACCAAATTCACCACGTAAAAATCCCCAACCTTGTTGGATATGACGGATTAGTGAATCTGATTTATATTGGGTTAAAATACCAATTTTTCGTATGCCTGAATTGACACAGTTAGATAACGGAAAATCGATAATACGAAATTTACCACCAAATGGGACAGCTGGCTTTGCTCTCCAATCAGTCATGTTCATCAATCTTGAACCACGGCCGCCAGCTAATATTAATGCAATTGTATTTCGGGTCAAATGACCAAGGTTTGGGTCAATTTGGTTAGTGCTTGGCGTTGACATTTTTTTATCTCCATGCTGATATAGATATTACAACTGATAGTTATTTTGGTAAGATTCTCCAGACATTCATTCTACTACTACACCGAGGCCTTTTAAAGTGAAAAAGCGTTCTGATAATACACTTGCTCCCGATACTACAAAAACAACCACAGATAAAACGGAAGTTAATGCGCCCAAATCTAAAATTAGTTCAGAAGTTAAAAAAGTTGTTCCTAAGCGAAAGTCTGTAACGGCAACAAAGAAACCTGTACAAGCTAAGATAGAGGCTTCAGCAGAGTTGCAAGTGGAGACAATCAAAGAAACTAACCAGAAAGTGGTATCAAATTCAGTAGCGTATAGCTTAAATGATGATGAGCAAAAAATTATTTCCGCGAAACACCATGATCCGTTTGCAATTTTAGGGCGACATTCAGAGCACAATAAAACTCGGATAAAGGTTTATTTGCCTTATGCTGAATCAGTCACCTTAAGTCACGATGGTTCGGAGTTCGTTCGTTTAACGGGTTCTGATTTTTTTGAATATAACGCAGAACCAAGCCAACTCCCAGTGCATTATGAATTAACTTGGATTGATAAAGAAGGTTATACCCATAAGAATTATGACCCTTATGATTTTGGTGCGCAATTACCCGAGTTTGATCAGCATTTGTTTAGCGAGGGTAAACATTGGCACATTTATCAAAAATTAGGTGGTCACTGTCATGAAGTGGATGGTGTTGATGGGGTTTTATTTACTGTTTGGGCACCCAACGCGGGTCGAGTGAGTATTGTTGGAGACTTTAATCGCTGGGATGGTCGGTGTAATCCCATGCGGAGCTTGGGTGGCAGCGGTATTTGGGAAATCTTTATTCCTGGTTTAAAAGCTGGTTCTTTGTATAAATTTGAAATACTTAATCGATATACTCAAGAAATCTTATTAAAGACGGATCCTTATGGTCAGCAGTTTGAGTTCCGTCCTAATACGTCTTCTATTGTGGTTAAAGAAAAAAATTACAGTTGGCAAGATGAACAATGGCTTGCTCATCGGACTAAAAGTGATTGGTTACATGAACCTATGTCAATTTATGAAGTGCATTTAGGTTCATGGCGTCGTGATAATCAAAATAACTTTCTAAGCTATCGTACTTTAGCGGTTGAATTAGTTAATTATGTAAAACAAATGGGTTTTACCCATATTGAACTATTGCCTATTACAGAGCATCCTTTTGATGGATCTTGGGGTTATCAAACTACTGGTTATTTTGCACCGACTAGTCGTCATGGATCACCCGATGATTTTCGTTTCTTTATTGATACTTGTCATCAAAATGGTATTGGAGTCATTTTAGATTGGGTGCCAGCGCATTTCCCTAAAGACGCTTTCGCTTTAGCTCGATTTGATGGCAGTGCACTTTATGAACATGAAGATCCTCGAAAAGGTGAGCATCGTGATTGGGGGACATTAATTTATAACTATGGTCGTAACGAAGTTAAAAACTTTTTATTGGCCAGTGCAAATTTTTGGTTAGAAGAGTATCACTTAGATGGCTTAAGAGTAGATGCAGTGGCTTCAATGTTGTACTTAGATTACTCTCGTGAAGCAAATGATTGGATACCTAATCAATATGGCGGAAATGAGAATTTAGAAGCGATAGATTTCTTTAGACAACTCAATGCAGTGACCCACGATTTACATCCAGGTACGGTAATGATGGCTGAAGAATCAACTTCTTGGCCACAAGTGACTCGTCCGACTTGGACGGGTGGTTTAGGTTTTTCCATGAAATGGAATATGGGCTGGATGCACGATGTGCTTAGCTATATGAGTGAAGTGCCTATTCATCGCAAATATCATCACGATAAACTCACCTTTGGCATGTTGTACGCTTTTACTGAGAACTTTACTTTACCGTTTTCACATGATGAAGTGGTGCATGGTAAGGGTTCCTTGCTGAGTAAAATGCCTGGGGATGAGTGGCAACGTTTTGCTAATCTAAGACTGTTATACACGTTTATGTATACTTATCCAGGTAAAAAGTTGTTATTTATGGGCTGTGAGTTTGGTCAAGGTACTGAATGGAATGCCAATAGAGAACTTGATTGGTATGTTTTAGATTATGCACACCATAAAGGGGTGCAAACCTTAGTGACAGATCTTAATCAGTTATACAAAACCCATCCGGCTTTGTTTACGCATGACTTTGAATATCATGGGTTTGAGTGGCTTGATTGTCATGATGTGGAGCAATCTATCATTAGTTATAGACGGAAAAGTAGTTTTGAAGAGTTAATTGTTATTTTAAATTTTACACCTGTACCTAGAAATAATTATCGATTAGGTGTACCTGAACAAGGTGTGTATACGGAAATTTTTAATTCTGATTCCAAATATTATGATGGTAGTAATGTGGGTAATGGTGCAGTTTGCTCTGAGGCACAAACCTGGATGAATCAACCTTACTCAATTACGCTTAATTTACCGCCTTTGGGTGCTTTAATATTAAGAGTTTGAAGAATTAATAACCTAACGGTAAAGTGTTATTAAGTTCTATAACTTATGTTTAATTATTTAGACGTTTATTACGTGATTTTTGAAATTAGATGAAGAAAATTCTTTTTGTTACCAGCGAAGCCCATCCTTTAATCAAGACCGGGGGGCTTGCTGATGTTTGTGGAAGTCTACCTAAGGCCATAGCCGAATTAAATCAAGATATAAGGTTGATTATTCCTAATTATCAAGCGTTAAAATCCAGCGAAAGTGTACGCTTTTTATTTTCATTACGCGTTGATAACCGCAATATCAATATTTTAGAAACAAAATTGCCGGACAGTAATGTGTTGGTTTGGTTAGTAGATTATCCAACTTTTTATAATTTCCCCGGTAATCCTTATGTGGATGAGTTCGGTGAGCCTTGGGCAAATAATGCCGAACGTTTTGCTTTGTTTTGTCGTGTGGTTGTAGAAGTTGCAATGGATAGGGCTTATCAGGACTGGAAGCCTGATGTGGTGCATTGTAATGATTGGCAATGTGGTTTGGTACCTGCTTTGTTATCACTGGAAAATAATAGACCCGCTACTGTTTTTACGATTCACAACATGGCTTATCAGGGTTTATTCCCTGTTAGTGACGTGGTGTTATTAAATCTGCCGGGTCAATTATGGCATCCAGCAGGACTTGAGTTTCACAATAGATTGTCTTTTATCAAAGGTGGTTTGGTTTATGCTGATTTTGTGACTACTGTGAGTCCAACTTACGCATTGGAGATTCAGACGCCTGAATACGGCTATGGTCTTGAAGGTTTGTTGGAATATCGTAAAGATTCTTTGGGTGGGATTATAAACGGTGTTGATTTGGATCAATGGGATCCAAAAACAGATGTTTATCTTTCTCATAAGTTTTCTACAAAAACACTCGATAAAAAGCGGTTAAATAAAGCCGAGTTACAAGCAAAGTTTGCATTACCTATCAATGATAGTGTGCCACTTTTTGGCTTGATAGGGCGTTTGGTTGAACAAAAAGGTATAGATTTGATTTTGGAATGTTTGCCAGAATTAATGGGTATGGATGTGCAGTTTATTTTATTGGGGAGTGGTGATAAAGATTTTGAAAAACAATTAGAAGAGTTAGCTCTGCAGTACCCCAATAAAATGGCCATTAAAATTGGTTATGATGAAAGTTTAGCGCATCTGATTGAAGCTGGCTCAGATGTGTTTTTGATGCCTTCACGTTTTGAACCTTGTGGATTAAATCAAATGTATAGTCAACGGTATGGAACGATTCCAATTGTGAGAAAAACCGGGGGCTTAGCCGATACGGTGACAGATACTTTGCCAGAGACGTTATTAAATAATAGTGCGAGTGGTATCGTGTTTAATGAGGCCAGTGCTAGCTCTTTATTAGAAGCGATTAAGCGAACCTTAATACTTTACAGCGTGCCCGATAGCTGGAAAAAAATGCAACTGAATGGGATGAAAAAAGATTTTTCTTGGCAAAAAAGTGCTCAGGAATATCTGGCTCTATACGATAGTCTTTAAGATTTGAACCAATTAATGCGGTGTTTGTGTCCATGAACGAAATTCAATTGCTCTATGTACGAAATGTTATTTATAGAAAGAAAAACGCACTCATTCAGGAGTTGTCTTTTTTTATAAAAGTAGCTAATTTGAGTCCTGATAAGATTTGTGAAGTCATTTGGGCGGGTGAGGATGAACAATGGCATACTTTATCTGCACATTTTCATAGTTCAATAGACGATGATCAAGAATATTGGCAAGCTAACGTAACTTGTACTGCAAGTGATGAGAAGTCATTGCCGGGTAATATAGAATGTATTCTCCGATTTAATGTTCTTGATCATGACTATTCGGATAATAATCAGGGACTCAACTATTTTAGTCAGGCTGATTCTGGTATTCGCCTAACAAATTCACAGAACATTCAAAATATTGATTTTGATGATAAGTTTTATCAAGGTCAACATTATCTTCCTATTACTGTTGCCGTTCAATATAATGAATCCATTAAATCGGTCATTATACATTGGACGACGGATAATTGGCGCACTACGCATAAGACAGAGTGTAAAGCTAAACGAAATTATTGGCCAGATAGTCTAGGTAGTTATGCACGTAATCCAAATCAATATGGCGCGGAAGTTTGGGTTGCAAAACTTAAAATAGACGAACCATTTTCATTACAATATAGTTTGGGTTGTGAAACTGAAGATGATGTTTTTTGGGATAATAATTTTGGTAAGAACTTCTCGTTAAGCCATGATTCATTACGTATTCTTATACTTAATTTGCATTGTTATCAGGAAGACAACCAAGATTATAAGTTTTCTCAAATTGCTAAAGCCATCGATGAACAGCGAGTAGATGTAGTCTGCTTTCAAGAAGTCGCTGAATTGTGGAATCATGGTCATGGAGATTGGGAGACAAACTCTGCTCGAATTATTAATGCACGTTTAAAAAATCCATATTATTTATATTCGGATTGGTCGCATTTAGGTTTTGATAAGTATCGAGAAGGTGTGGCTATTCTGAGTCGTTTCCCCTTATTAAAACAAGCATCTAAATATGTTTCTAGTGATACAAGTTTGCAAAGTATCCATTCTAGAAAAATAGCAATGGCACAGGTTAATGTGCCCTATATGGGTTTAATAAATATCTATTCAGCACATTTAAGTTGGTGGACTGATGGTTTTTCTGAACAGTTTACTAATTTAAACGCATGGGCGACTCAAAATCATACCGATGATGTGCAGGCAACGCTTTTGTGTGGAGATTTTAATATTGTGCCTAATTCAGAAGGTTATGAATTGGTTGTTAATCAAGATTATGAGGATGTCGTTAATCATCTAGACGGTGGCATTGAGACTGGCTTTAAAGTAGATGATCAACATTGGCGAGATTATCCTGCTGATGATTGTAGAATTGATTATGTTTTTATGAAAACACAAAGTACCTTAGAAACAGTATCAGTCCGCATGATATTTACTGATCAAGACTACGGACGCGTGTCTGATCATTGTGGATATTTGATGACGTTTGAACCCAAGTAAATAGACTAGGTACTGATATGCCAATAGCAGAGCATTATGCCATGCCTCTTACTGGGCACTTGGGTGGTTATTTCCAAAGAGTCAATGATTTTGGTGATAATTTTTTGGTGCGGTGGGGAAAGATAGATTTTGATGTTTTTTACGGCGCTCAAGTTAATGTCAAAGTGATCCTCAAAGTCTATCGCATCGGAATATGTGAGACGTATTTGGTCGATACAGATGCTTATGATATTCAATGGAATCGGCATAAGCGTAGAACCAGAGATTTTTTTATTCTGCCAGACTCTAAGTATTTTGGTCATATTACTTGCGTTAAATTTTCTTATGTTATTCATTTAGGTGAGCGATCTATCGCATCGCAAAATGAATATATTTATATGGATGGTTATCAAATTTATTTTGAAGACGATCAATATCATCAAATTACCCGTGAATTTTGCACAATCAATCATTATCGTACTTATGAGCTAAGTTGCGGGCAATTACAAAATGATGTGGATTGGTACAATCATCATTTCGATGATCTTAGGGTGACACCTAAGTTTACTAAAGGTCAGCAATTTCATCCTTTTCATCCCAAACGTTATCTGCATGATCATATAGATAAAGTGATTCGTAGTAAGTGGGAAAATCCCGAGCGTTTATGCACTATTAAAGTGAGTGTGGATTGTATTGATGATTCAGACTTTATCTCACATCTCATTCATGCGAGTCACCAAGGTGTTTTAGTACAGTGTATTGTGGATTGGCGCAAGATGACACTCACTAATAGTCATAATTATGCGCGATTAAAACAGGCAAGAGTTGAACTGATCGGGGTGTTTTGTACACCCAAACATTATTTGATTGAAGTTGAACCCGACATGCACACTAAATTTGTCATATTTAATGATGAAGATTGCATCTTAGGTTCATTTAATATTACTTTTGACCGTTGGTGGGCTAATTGGGAATCAGGGATGACCTTTCATTCTAAAGGTGTGTGTCGATTGTTGGATAATATTTTCCAGAGTCAGCGGGGCGGTGTTAATCAAAAATATGGGATTGATCCATTAAGTCACTTTAATCTACTGTACACTTTTGGTCGACAGATGATGTTGAATGGTAAGCCTTATCGGCCCCATCATGCTATTTTAGCTGAAGTCCATCGAGCAA
>CAIQNQ010000278.1 GCA_903873165.1 uncultured Methylococcaceae bacterium
AGAGTTATGGTCTGACTTGGCGTTAAGTTGGCGGATTGCTTATCGCTGTTTTTGCTTGTTGAGTTTGGCCTTCGGGTATTTTGCCACTAGGTTTTTATTTTGCGGGTCGTTCAGTTGGGTTTAACATCACCTGCCCAACAAGTCGGTCAAAGGGCCTGCCCGCCGTTCCGGCTGACCAAGTCAGTTTTTTCATAGGTAAGCGGTAGGTGGTTTTCCTAGACTAATTCGCATTAATAGTACTGATAAACTAGCTATTTCTTTTGATTATTTAAACACATCGGTTAAAAAACTCGCATCAATCGCCGTATCGAACCATTGTTCAATTTGTTCTAAAGAAGCATTAGCAATTTGAGCGGTGATTTCGACAGGGATAACGCCAAAGCGTTTAGCTAATAATTTTTGTAAAGCTAGAGCTTCGCCCTCTTGTCTACCAGCTTGCTTACCTTTAATTTCACCTTCAGCAATATAAGCTTTTGCCCATACTTCTAATTTATCTGCCAACATGACTCTTATCTCCTGTAATTCATCCACTTGAGGCATTACGATACCGTATTCTGGCTTTCGCATCAATGTTGCACGTAGCCAGTGCGCGAACATCTTTCTTAAATCATGCCTATCTTGATACCAATCTAGGCTATAATTTTCGGATAAAAAATTAGCAGGAATATTTATGCCTACCATCAGTATGTTTTACGGGATCATTATTTCGATGTTTTATGAAATCCAAGAAAAACATCACTCTCCACATATCCATATACGCTATCAGGGTCACAAGGCATCAGTTTCTATTGAAGACGCGAAACTTCTAGCAGGTGAGTTGCCACCTCGACAATTGCGCATGGTACAAGTGTGGGTCGATTTGCATCGCGAAGAATTGTTAGCAGATTAGGAACTTGCTATGGAAGGTATTGAACCTTTTAGAATTGATCCACTTAAGTAAGCGAAGTTAATATGTTACTTGATATCATTAAGGTGACAGTTCAATCCGATTTTATTCTGTTGCTTGAATTTGAAAATGGCGAACGAAGGAGCTTTAATATGAAAACCTACTTAGATCAAAAGCCTTGGATACGGCTTAAGTCGGGAAATATGTTTCAAGGTGCTTTTGTAGAAAACGGCACTGTAGCGTGGCCCGGAAATATTGATATCGATCCAGAAACACTCTACGAGAAGTCAGTGTTACTTGATTAAATGTCTGTAAACACATCGGTTAAAAAGCTCGCATCAATCGCGGTATCGAACCATTGTTCAATTTGTTCTAAAGAGGCGTTAGCAATTTGCGCGGTGATTTCAACAGGGATTACGCCAAAGCGTTTAGCTAATAACTTTTGTAACGCGAGGGCTTCGCCTTCTTGCTTTCCTTTAATTTCACCTTCAGCAATATACGCTTTTGCCCACACTTCTAATTTATCTGCCAACATGACTCTTATCTCCTGTAATTCATCCACTTGAGGCATTACGATACCGTATTCTGGCTTTCGCATCAATGTTGCACGTAACCAATGTGCGAACATCTTTCTTAAATCGGGTCGATCATCTAACCAATCTATCAACAATTTAACTAGATCACTAACGGCACTAGGGCTGCTGGCGTGTTCTAATCTAAAGACTGCCGCGACTAAGTTGTTTAAAGACGCGAGTTCAGTATCGGTGTAATTGTTTTCATCTATCAAACAATATTGCAGAGACGGTTTATAGTGATTGACCATCCCTGGCACATCAGGGATTAAATCCGCTATGTTGGTCGCCGCTGTCCATTTCTGACTACCGTTGTAAAGCACAATCGGCAAAATAGGTGGCAATTGACCGTTAGCCAATACTTCACCACGCTTGACTAAATCTTGATACAACAAACCAATGTAAACCATCATCCGCAGCGCCATGTACTTATCGACACTGCTTTGGAATTCTATGAGTAGATACAAATAAACCCAATCCTCACCGACTTTTACGCGCCACACAACATCATCTTCGCGTTGCTTAAAGTCGTCGCTGACATAACTACTGGGGATTTTTTCTAGCGTTGAATAATCTAATGACTGTAACCAGTCATCTGGAATAAAGCCCATAACGAGGTCTCGGACAAATTCCGGATTGGCAAACAAAAACTTATAACTGCTATCGTGGTCTTGGCTCATTGAGCATTATAGCAAATGAATGCGTAAGCCCCTTGGCTTTAAAGAAAATAGAGACTAGTGTTTTTTAGTGGTATCTAGATGACAATCATTTAAATACATCGGTTAAAAAATGAGCATCAATTGCGGTATCGAACCATTGTTCTATTTGCTCTAAAGAGGCGTTAGCTATTTGGGCGGTGATTTCAACAGAGATAACGCCAAAGCGTTTAGCTAATAACTTTTGTAAAGCGAGGGCTTCGCCTTCTTGTTTCCCTTCAGCGATATAAGCTTTTGCCCATACTTCCAATTTATCAGAATGAAACGTTTAATCCAAT
>CAIQNQ010000279.1 GCA_903873165.1 uncultured Methylococcaceae bacterium
GAAGGCGCAGCGATTCAAGACTTTATGAGTCCAAACCGAGTTGTTATAGGTGCTGATAATGAAGCAGCCATGGATTTAATGAATGAACTTTATACTCCGTTCATGACTAAAAATGATCGCTTAATCGGTATGGACATCAAAAGTGCTGAGATGACTAAATATGCTGCTAATGCTATGTTAGCCACTAAAATTTCATTTATGAATGAAATCGCTAATATTTGTGAACAAGTCGGAGCGGATGTTAATCTAGTGAGACATGGCATAGGCTCGGATAACCGTATTGGTTATAGTTTTATTTATCCTGGTTGTGGATATGGTGGTAGTTGTTTTCCTAAAGATGTACAAGCTTTGGTTAAAACTGCTAAAAATAATGGTTACCACCCTAGAATCTTAGAAGCCGTTGAAGCAGTCAATACGGATCAAAAATCTGTGCTGGCTAATAAAGTAATAGAGCGCTTAGGTTCTGATTTATCAGGTAAGGTATTTGGAGTATGGGGTTTAGCTTTTAAACCAGAAACTGACGACATGCGTGCATCGGCGGCTATTACTATCATCAATATTCTAACCAAACACGGCGCAGAAATTGTCGCTTATGACCCTAAAGCCCGTCACGAAGCAGAAACATACTACTTAAAAGATAATACCAAAGTTAGTTATGTGGATAGCAAATATGATGCCCTTAAAAATGCTGATGCCTTATTACTGATCACCGAGTGGCAAGAGTTTAGAAGTCCTGATTTTGATGAGATTAAAAAACACTTAAAGCAGCATTTGTTCTTTGATGGTCGTAACCAATTTAAAAAGCGGCGTATGCAAGAAATGGGCTTTGAATATATTCAAATTGGTGTTACTGCATAAATAATAGTTAGCATGAGGATACTTGTAACCGGCTCTGCCGGTTTCATTGGCTCATTTATTGTCCAACAATTACTAAAAAGAGGCGATGAAGTTGTTGGACTGGATAATATCAATGACTTTTATGATATTAACCTAAAGTTAGACCGTCTTAAACAGGTAAAGATAGGCAAAGAATGCCTTAATTGGTTTAAATTCATACAAAGCGATATTTACCCTAACTATCGCTTTATCCGCATGAATTTAGAAAATAAACCAGCCTTGCAGATGCTTTTTGCAAATGAAAAGTTTGACCGTGTTTGTCACCTTGCCGCTCAAGCAGGCGTTAGATATTCTATGGATAATCCCGACGCTTATATTACAAGTAATGTAGAAGGCTTTTTAAATATCTTAGAAGCTTGCCGTCAGCACAACATTCAGCATCTTGTGTATGCTAGTTCCAGTAGTATTTATGGCTTAAATTCAAAAGTACCTTTTTCTGAACACGATTCTATTGCGCATCCAGTCAGTCTTTATGGAGCCACCAAAAAAAGTAACGAACTGATGGCCCACGCCTATAGCCATCTTTATAACTTACCTACCACAGGCTTACGCTTTTTTACCGTTTACGGCCCATGGGGCAGACCCGATATGTCACCCTTCTTATTTGCTGATGCCATCTTACATGATAGGCCCATCAATGTTTTTAACAATGGCGATATGCTACGGGACTTTACTTATATCGACGACATAACAGAAGGAGTAATACGTTGCATTGATAAAATTGCCGCGCCCTGCCCGACTTGGAATGCCGAATATCCTGATCCAAGCATTTCCTCCGCACCCTATCGACTCTTTAATATTGGCAACTCAACGTCTGTAAAGCTAATGGATTTTATAGAAACAATTGCGGATGCCTGTAACAAACCTGCAATTAAAAACTACTTGCCCATGCAACCCGGTGATGTCTATCAGACTAATGCTGATACAAAAGATTTAGAAACCTATATAGCTTATAAACCTACTACCCAACTTGCCATGGGCTTAAAAGAGACCATCGCTTGGTTTAAAAACTACTATCAGCTTTAAGCATCAGTTTGTTTAGCAAAACTATGTACCCAAACCAAACTGTCTGGGTTCCAAGTCATCCCTGCATGCATACTTAAGATAATTTGTTTGTACACGTCTAAATTAGGATAACCTTCGGCATGGGCATGGGCATCTGTCATATCACCTATCCTTTGACGCGACAAATCCGTCACCACAAATGTTACCCCTTCTAAGTCAAAAGTTTCACCAGGAAAACCATACACACCATCACGACGCTGTTGGGTCTTAGCCCCCGCTAACGTCGATGCGACTAATTTAGGATGCGTCACTAAGCGGGCAATTGCACAAGTTCTTTCTGGATAGGTAGTCAAAGGAAGCTCCAATTATATAAATTTATACATTATACACGAGGCTAATTTTTAACTATTCTTGCAAAAGTAAACCTCCCCTCCCTTTTCTATTTACTTTAAATACTTAAAACTTAATCCCTAAAATTACCTGCATTAAAAGTTTGTATCTAAGGCTTTACAAATAAACTTAACACTGTTAAATTAACATCGTTAAGTTTATTTGAGATCTTATGGCACCTAAACAAAAATCATCTGAAGAACGCGAAAAACTCCGTATTCTAATCTTAGATGCGGCGCGTACTCTATTTGTAGAAAAAGGCATCGAAGCGGTTTCTATGCGCGAGATCGCTAAGCAGATTAATTATTCAGCGACTACGCTATATCATCACTTTGCCGATAAAGAAGCCTTATTACAGGCAGTCTGTGACGAAGATTTTTTAGCACTGGCTAACAGTATGCGAGAAATCATGTCTATTCCTGACCTAATCGATCGTCTACAAGCCTTATGTAAGGGTTATGCAGTATTTGCTTTAAATCATCCTAGCCATTATCGGTTGATGTTTATGACACCTCATGCGCCCTGCAATGTCGATACCTCTAAGATTGAACAAGGTAATCCTGAGCAAGATGCTTGCGCACAATTAAAACGGGTGGTTAAAGAAGCTTTTGACGCACAGCTATTTAAAGCGGATATCGCTGACTATGAATTAATTGCCCAAACCTTATGGGCCAGTGTTCATGGTGTGTGCTCGCTTGAAATCGCTTTGGGCAATGATAACTGGATTAATTGGGCCAACATAGAAGCACGTTTGCAATTAATGCAATGCTCAATTTTAACCGGTCTTTTGCAACACCCTGAACAACTCAATAAACCACCCGAATTAAATTACTAACCCACACCATTTAACACTCAAAGGCGACTATGAAAAAATTACTCCTTGGATGGCCCCTCCTATTACTGCTAACAGCTTGTAACAAACCTGCTCCTACAGAAGTACCGCCTCGTCCTGCCTTAGTGTCGGTGGTTGGCGAAAAATCAGGTATCGATTCAATGGCACTGGTCGGTCAAATCCTGCCTCGCTATGAATCAAACCAAGGCTTTAGAATTAACGGTAAAATCATTGAAAGAAAAGTTGAACTAGGTTCTCTGGTAAAAAAAGGTCAACTGCTAGCCAGACTTGACCCAGCTGATAGCCAGTTAACGGCAACTGCTGCGCAAGCAACCGTCACCGCCGCCGAAGCCGAAGCGGCTTTAGCCTTGGCAGAACTTAATCGACAACGCCAATTGTTTGAGAAGAAATTCATTTCTGCCTCAGTCTTAGACATACGCGAAGCGCAATACAAAAGTGCTATCGCTAAAGTGGCCGAAGTAAAGGCTCAAGCTTCGGTTTCTAATAATCAAGCACAGTATTCTAGTCTAACTGCGGATCGCGATGGGGTAGTGACTTTTATTCACGCTGAACCCGGTCAAGTCATTCAAGCCAGTGATAGTATCGTTAAAATTGCGGATACCAAAGCCATTGATGTCTTAGTAGCCGTCCCAGAATCACGTATGGCTGAAGTTAAAGTCAATGCCCCTGTCTTAATCAAATTGTGGTCAAACCAACAAAAAGCGTATGCCGGTGTAGTGCGTGAAATTTCTCCCTCTGCAGAATCTGCTACCCGCGCATTTAATGTCCGAATTACCCTGACTCAAGCGGATTCAGCTATCAAATTGGGTCTTACCGTTGGAGTCAAGTTTTCGCTCTCAGCGTCACAATCCGCAACCGGTTATTTAATACCCAGCAAAGCCTTAACTGAAATTAATGGGCAAACGATAGTTTGGGTAGTAGATAGCAATAATAAAGTCCAACCCCGACCTGTGGTTGCCGGCCCATTCAGAGAAGATGGCGTATTAATCACTCAAGGCTTAGAAAGCGGCGAAAAAATAGCCATCGCGGGTGTCCATATCCTAACAAAAGATCAACGAGTTAAACCAATCATTGAGGGTGCACAATGAGCGAACCCAAATTAACCCAACGTTTTAATTTATCGGACTGGGCGTTAAGTCACCAAACCTTGGTGCTCTATATAATGCTGGTGCTTACCATTACGGGTTTGTTGACCTATACCAAATTGGGGCAATCAGAAGATCCACCATTCACTTTTAAAGTGATGTTAGTACACACCACCTGGCCTGGCGCAAGTGCACAAGAAGTTGAGCAACAAGTCACTGACAAACTAGAAAAGAAGATTCAAGAAGTACCTCATCTAGATTATTCATCTAGTTTTTCAAGACCTGGTGAGTCAATGATCTTCATTTTTATTAAAGATGATACTGAATCTAAAGAAATACCCGAGATTTGGTACCAGGTGCGAAAAAAGATCGGCGATATTCGACACACCTTACCCCACAACATAGAAAGCCTCACTTTTAATGATGAGTTTAGTGATGTGTATGGCAGTATGTATGCCTTAACGGGGGATGGCTTTGATTACGCCGCTTTAAAAAAACAAGCCGAGCTTATTAGAGCAGAGTTATTAAAAGTAAAAGATGTAGCCAAAGTTGAATTCTTTGGCGAACAAAAACAACGCATCTTTATCGAGCTTTCCAACGCAAAATTAGTCACGCTAGGCATTAATACCCAGACCTTAATCGGTTTATTGCAAGCCCAAAACACCGTAGTTGCCGGCGGCACATTCGATTCAAGCGATGAGCGCATTCGTGTAGCCGTGTCCGGTCGATACGACACCTTAGATGATTTACGCGAATTACGCTTACGTGCAAATCAACAAGATTTTAAACTGGGTGATGTTGCTAAGGTCTATCGGGGTTATGAAGAACCGCCCCACGATCGTGTCCGCTATCAAGGTAAAGAAACGTTGCTGTTAGGCGTGAGCATGAAAGACGGTGGCGATGTCATCGGTTTAGGTCATGAACTTGATCAAGTCATCGCTCGTGCACAAGCGCAACTGACTGTAGGTTTAGAACTTAATCCAGTGACGTTACAACCTAAAATTGTCGCTAACTCAGTCAATGATTTTGTACATTCGTTAATTGAAGCGCTCGTTATCGTACTGAGTGTTAGCTTAATTTCTTTAGGCTGGCGCAGTGGTATTGTCGTGGCTATTACCATTCCAGTCGTGTTGGCGAGTACCTTTTTAGTGATGTACTTATTTGACATTGGCCTACATAAAATATCCTTAGGCGCTTTAATATTAGCCTTAGGATTATTAGTGGATGATGCCATCATTGCCGTAGAAATGATGGCATCTAAGATGGAACAAGGCTGGGACAGAGTAAAATCAGCCTCTTTTGCCTACACATCAACCGCCATGCCAATGCTAACCGGCACATTAGTCACTGTGTCTGGTTTTTTACCCATTGCCACCGCCGCCTCTTCTACCGGGGAATATACCCGCTCAATCTTTCAAGTATCGGCTATTGCATTAATTATTTCCTGGTTTGCGGCAGTTATCTTAGTCCCCTATTTGGGTTATCACCTGTTGCCCGATTATACCCATGCGCCTGAACCATCCAAACTAAGTCTTTGGCTCAGAAGTCGATTTAACTTAAAGCCAAAAGCGGACGCACAGCATCATCACGACATTTATAACACGCCGTTTTACCGATCATTTAGACAACTGATTACGACTTGTGTCCGCTATCGTTATACGGTGATTGGTATTACCTTGGTCATTTTTATCCTATCTATTGTAGGTTTTGGCAAGGTACAACAACAATTCTTTCCTGATTCAACGCGTTTAGAATTGATTGTAGATTTAAGAATGACCGAAGGCGCTTCTTATCAAGCGACTGATACCCAAGCTAAAAAGCTAGAAGCATGGCTATCAAACTGGTCAAAACAACATGAAGGCCTAGAAAACTTTGTGGCTTATATTGGCAGCGGATCACCGCGTTTCTACTTACCCTTAGATATTCAATTAGCGCATCGAGGCTTTAGTCAATTTGTTATCTTAACTAAAACCCTGGAAGCGAGAGAAGCGTTAAGAACAGACTTATTACAGGTATTTGAGCAAGATTTTCCTGAATTACGCGCTTCTGTCTTACGCTTAGAAAATGGTCCACCGGTCGGTTTTCCGGTGCAGTTTAGAGTATCTGGGGCAAACATTAAGCAAATTAGAGATATTGCTCGGCAAGTCGCCACCAAAATGCACGCCAACCCTAATTTAATTAATGTGCAATTAAATTGGGAAGAACCCAGCAAAGTTGTGCATGTAGAAATCGATCAAGCCAAAATCAGATTACTCGGCATTAGTCCGATTGATGTAGCCAATGTCCTCAATGGTGCATTAGATGAATTAGTGGTCACCGAGTTTAGAGAAGGCAATGAACGCATTGATTTAGTGGCAAGAGGTATTGAATTAGAACGCAGTCATTTGTCGCATTTGCCCGACTTAATGATTAACTCCCCAGCCGGAGCAGTGCCTTTAGCGCAAATCGCTACCTTTACTTCAGAATTTGAAGAAGGCGTAATCTGGCGACGGAATCGTGAACCCTCTATTAGTGTCCGCGCTAATTTACAAGGTGATTTGCAAGCGGCTGTCGTGTCTGAGCAGATAGACCAACAATTAACAGAACTTAAAGCTCAATTACCCATGGGGGTTAGATTAGCGACGGGCGGAGCGGTAGAAGAATCTGCCAAAGGAGGGGCTTCGGTAGGCGCTGGTTTTCCGTTATTCATATTGGCGGTACTGACTTTACTCATGTTACAGTTACAAAGCTTTTCCCGAGTCTTTCTAGTATTCTTAACGGCCCCATTAGGTTTAATTGGCGTAACCATTGCCCTATTACTTTTTGATAAACCGTTCGGATTTGTGGCGATGCTGGGGACGATTGCGCTGTCCGGTATGATTATGCGTAACTCCGTTATTTTAGTTGATCAGATTGATCAAGATAGAGCCTCTGGCCTAGCCCCTTGGCAAGCCATTGTTGAGTCTACCATCCGGCGCTTTAGACCGATTGTGTTAACCGCTGCTGCAGCTATTTTAGCGATGATACCACTCACCCGGAGTGTATTTTTTGGCCCGATGGCGGTGGCCATTATGGGCGGGTTAGCATTCGCTACCTTATTAACCGTACTCTTTTTACCTGCACTCTATGCGGCTTGGTTTAAAATTAAAATTGAAACGGATGTAGTCTAATGAATAGTAAAAATCGTATAGTTAGTAATCCAAAATTAAAGCGCTCTTGTCTTGCTATTGCCTTGTTGTGTGCTAATGGTTTGTTAATACCTAATGCCTCAGCAGATATTAAAGTGCAGTCTTTAGTCGATATCTACAACTTAGCCTTAAGTCATGACCCCACCTTGGCGTCGGCGCTCAATGCTAATCAAGCTGCTCAAGAAATTATTGAACAAAGTAAAGCCCTATATCGCCCTGTCGTTAATTTTAATGCCGGCATAAATGGTTCCATAACGGATATTTCCTTTGTAGGAGCTGGAGTGCCTTTTCCTGCAGGCAGTCACTCCTTTATGGGGTATCAATACGGTCTTGAAGCGCATCAACCTATTTATCGAAAACAAAATCTCGTCGCCATTGATCAAGCGAATACCCAGGTCAGTTTAGCGGATAAACAATTAAATTTAGCTCAGCAAAATTTAATCCTCCGCACTACCTTGGCTTATTTTGACGTCTTATTAACTCAAGATAAAATTGACTTAATGGCTGCTCAAAAAGCGGCCATTTTAAGGCAATTAGACCAAGCTAAAGCCAGCTTTGCCGCAGGTACTTTAACGAGTACCGATGTTAATGATGCCCAAGCCCGTTATGATTTAATCGTGGCGCAAGAAATTTCCGCCATCAATGATCATCAAATTGCATTAAGAGCTGTGGAAGTGATTACTGGGGAAATTCCGCAAAAATTAGCCACCGTCAGAGCGACTATCAAACCCAATACGTTAGAACAGAGCATGGAGAAATGGCTAGAAGTAGCCGCTAAAAACAATTTAAATCTGCAAATACTCCAAGAAGCCGCTACTTTATCGGATCAAGAAATAGAGCGGGCAAATGCGGGCCATTTACCTACTTTGGATGCGGTGGCTAGCGTAGCTGATAATTATACTAATGGTAGTTATTATGGTTTTGGGAATGATCTTAAAATGGGGTCAGTTGGCTTACAACTGCAAATTCCGCTATATCAAGGTGGTGGAACTAGCTCACGAGTTAGACAAGCACTCTTTAATAAACAAAAAGCCTTGAATGATGTTGATGGTGCCCGTCGTCAAATGGAACAGGAAACCCAACGCGCCTATTTAAATTTAAATACCAGTATTGCGCAGTTAAAAGCCTATGAACAAGCCTTGGTGAGTAGTCAAAGCCAATTTGATTCCACCACCGTCGGTTATGATGTTGGCTCAAGAACCAGTGTCGATTTACTCAATGCTCAACAACAGCTCTTTAGCGCCAAACGGGATTTATTACAGGCCCGCTATAGTTATTTAGTCAATATTATTCGCTTAAAAGCAGCGGCGGGCATTATTGTAGAAACGGACTTAGAGGATATTAACCAACAATTGGTTAATTAACAATGGGGCTTGGTGCTACTAATCTCTATCACATCCACCCTTTATGCACGGTGACATAAAGAGTGGATATCGATATAATAAAGGGCTATTTTCTGGCGGTAAATGTATTATTATCACGTATAAACAGAGTGTTATAAAAATAGCACCCTATAAATCATCAGATGTGCTTGCTAATATTGGAATATCTTACATCGTAGACTTTTCTTAAAAAGTTAAATTAATTTTACATAGGCACTTACCACCTGTTCTTTTACACTATTTTAAGTAGTGTTATTCCATTAGTAGGTCATAGTTCCTTCACAGTGTAGTAAAATGACATTTATTTTAACAAGTAAACGGAGGAAATATGTGTTTTAGTGCTGATATGTCGCTAGGGCTGGGGGTTATTGGATTGGCGGCTTCAGGAGTTACTTTTCTAGATAAAACTGAAACTTTTTGGGTGCGCTTCGCTAGAGCCTATGCTATTTTTCATTTCTCTTTAATGGAATTCATTCAATTCTTTGCTTATCCAGTCGCGGATCAGTGTGGGTATGGCCTCAATAGCTTTTTAAGTGAAGTTTCCACCTATCACATTGCTTTACAAGCCTTTGCGATCATGCCTGCCTTGGCAACTTATTCTCCTGATAAAGCCGCACTTAAAAAAGCCGCTATTTTAGGTGCATCCTTAAGTAGTTTCTTTATTTTATGTGCATTTCTTCCGAAAGACTGGCAAGTGGTTGACGCAAAACCTAACTTTATCGGCAATATGGTGTCGTGTTTATTTATGGGTAAATATCACATTGGTTATCACATCTCTAGTGCCTTTGGTTCACTGGTTACGCATGGATCATTATTTGGCTTGGCTCTCAGTGGTTTTGTCTGGAAGCAGAACTATAAAATTGCGAGTTATCATTGTTTTATGGCTTTAATGACTTTATTTGTGCCGCAATGGGTGTTTGGGGTAACCACCGGAGAAGCCGCTGCTATTTATTGCTTTTATTCAATCCCCACCACCGTCAGTTTTATGCCATACTTTAAACAA
>CAIQNQ010000280.1 GCA_903873165.1 uncultured Methylococcaceae bacterium
AAAGATACCAATGTCATTTTTGCGGCTCTTGAACTCTATGATGTGCAAGATTTTTATGTAGAAGTTGAATCACTGCAGCACTATGGTGTTGATCAATTAGATTTAAGTTTACAGGTACAATTGCTTTTTAGAGCTAATCTAGGGGCTTTTATAAAACAATTTGATATTGTTTATTCTACTTAGCACTTAATTTTTTTCAAAGATATCGTCGTCTTTGTTAATGGACATCCTTTTTTCAATATCAGCTAATATTCCATAAATGATATGAGATGTGCCAGTATAGAGAAAAAATATCTTGAATTGATCATCTATTTCAACGGTATTGATTTCACCGTAAAACTCCATCGAACCAATCATTAAGATTAAAAAGAATCCCACTAGCATCATCAAACGAAAGCCTTTAGTAATATAACAATAGAGCAAGATAACGCACTCAGTGATCGCTAGGTAAATCATGATCATGCGTAAATTATTATCTAAAGCACCATATAAGTTTTCATTAAAAATAAATAATGAGTACTCATCTGAAAAACACAAAAAACTTAAGCTGATTAATAAAACTGCAGCACAATAAAAGTTAAATTCAATTAATATCTTTAAAATTGTAAATTTGTTTATCAACAATTTAGTCATTTTATTTGCTATCCAAAAAAAGACCCTCCTTCAAAAAAGTTAAGGAGGGTTTACAGAGGAGGACAGGGTATAATTGCTTTATTTTGCAATTACATATTCAATTATGCTGCTTTCACTGATTAATTGAGTAGCAATGAAAACCTTGTTGATAAATTTACCGTCTATAATATTTTTGTCAAACTATAGTTGAACAAAACATGTACAATATTTTTTTACAGCAATTGCTACAAGTGATTTTGAGGTTATTATGTTAAAAATTTTATTCAGTGGCGGAACTGGCTTTTTAGGCAGTGCCTTAGTCACAAGGTTTCTAGCTAGAAATTATGAAATTACCCTGATTAGCAACAATATTCAAAAGGTACATTCAAAGTTTGGCAATACTGTAAACGTATTGAGTCATATAAATGAGTTAGCTGACGACGTAGTTATTGACATCATAATCAATCTAGCCGGCGCTCCTATCTTTGGTGCTTATTGGACAGTAAAACGCAAAGCCATCATCAAACAAAGTCGAATTAATCTAACTCAAGACTTGGTTGCTAAACTGGCAACGTTACAAACTAAACCTAAATTATTAATCAGTGGCTCAGCTATTGGTTATTATGGTGAACAAGGTGATAACAATGTGGATGAAAATACCCTTGTAAACCACTGTTTCTCTGAACAATTGTGTGCTGATTGGGAAAATGCTGCGCTTAAAGCTGAAGAATATGGAATGCGAGTTTGTTTAATCAGAACAGGATTAGTACTTGGACGGGCCGGTGGTTTTTTACAGCCGATGATATTGCCGTTTAAATTGGGTTTAGGGGGGAGATTAGGTACGGGTCAACAATGGATGTCTTGGATACATCTTAATGATTGGTTGGCGATTGTCGATAAAATGATAGAGGATGAACTGATGCAGGGGGCTTATAACGCTACGGCTCCTAATCCAGTCAGAAATCAAGAGTTTTCCAAAGTGTTGGCTCACTGTTTTAATAAACCTGCTTTCTTACCCATACCTAGCCTATTTTTAAAGTTACTGCTAGGTGAAATGTCCGAGTTATTATTAGGTAGTCAACGAGTTTTACCCAAAAGATTAGCAGAACTTGGTTTTACATTTGAGTACTGTGATTTAGCAAGTGCACTCGATCAAGTCTTAGGCACAGATGAATAAAACAAAAAATCACATCAATCCTGATAAATTATTACTGAGTAAATGGACTGCTCTAAATCCAGTTAATAAGGAAAAGCATTTTATCGTCGTAAAAGTTAATCGAGATGACAATGATATAGTGACTTCTTGTCATCTCGAAGCCGTTATAAATCATCGTGAAATGCTTATAGATTGGCAGTGTTTACAAGATAATCTATTATGGCTAACTGGCTGGAAATAGTGCCCTTAACATTAAATAGGTAAAAGAACTCAATGATATGAGCTATTTTGATTGTATCTAAATGAATAACTATATAAAATTCTAATTGATTTGCCCTTTACGATGGGATTTCTTGGTTATTTGCAGCAGTTTAAACTTTAATAATACCTATAATAATATTTGGAGAGTAATTTATGTTTAAAATTCGTTCACTAGTATCAGCACTCGCTTTGATAAGTTCAATATCAGTGGCTTCAGCATGGGAAACACTACCTACCACTGCGCCAGCACCGGCTGATAACCCAACAACAGATGAAAAAGTTGAATTGGGTAAGATTCTTTATCATGATCCACGTTTATCTTCTACAGGTACCGTTTCATGTGCATCTTGCCATAACACAATGTTAGGTGGTGAAGATAACCGACCAAATTCAATGGGTGTCAATGGTCAAACAGGGGGTCGTAGTGCACCTACGGTCTGGAATGCCGCATTTAACACCGTGCAATTTTGGGATGGTAGAGCGGCAAGCTTAGAAGCTCAAGCAGCAGGCCCTGTGACTAACCCAATTGAAATGGGTATGAAAAGCTGGGATGACGTCGTTGCTAGATTAAAAACGATTGAAGGTTATCAAGTGGCATTTGAAGCGGCATTTGGCAAAAACGCAATTACTAAAGATAACGCTACTAAAGCAATTGCTGCTTATGAAAGAACATTAATTACCCCATATAGCCCTTATGATAGATATGTGGCGGGTGACAAAGCGGCATTAACAGCGCAACAAGTGCGTGGTATGGAAAAAGTGCAAGCATTGGGTTGTACTTCATGTCATAGTGGCCCAGCATTCAACGGCCCTGGTATGTTCCAACCGTTCCCAATTCATAGTAACCCAGTGTATGCAGCAAAATATCATTTTAAAGATGATAAAGGTTTAGCTGAAGTCACTAAGAAAGAAAGTGATGAACATTTATTTAAAGTACCGACTTTACGTAATATTGCTTTAACTGCACCTTATTTCCATAATGGTTCAGTTAAGACCTTAGATGAAGCGGTTATCGTCATGGCAAAAACACAATTAGATAAAGACTTAACTAAAGAAGAAGTGGCTGATATCGTAGCCTTCTTAAATGGTTTAACAGGTCAATTCCCTAAACAAGCAATGCCTGTATTACCTGCAACACCAGGTTCAACTTTTAACTAATCAACATGCAGGGTAGGGGGGCATTATTTTAGCCCTCCTACCCATCTTATTTACCAATATAGAGAGAAATTCATGAGTAACGTGTTTAGCTTTACTGGCACAGTAGGTAGAGACGCTGAAGTAAGATATGCGCCATCAGGCATGGCCATATTAAATGTAACTGTCGCAAACAATATTGGCTTTGGTGATAAACAGCAAACATTGTGGATACGAGTGGTTTTGTTTGGCAAACGCGCCGAAGGTCAATTACAAAACTACCTTAAAAAAGGTCAGCAAGTTTTTGTATCTGGAGAACTTTCTCAAAGTGAATACACGGGTAATGATGGGACAACTAAAACTAGCTTAGAACTCAATGCTAATATTATTGATTTGATTGGCAAGCGAAATGAGGCGGGTAGTTCTAGTGGAAATACGCGTGAACAACAAGCACCTACTAGGCAAGCACCCAATGTAGAAACGTATGACGCGCCTTATGACGATGATATCCCGTTTTAATCGTCATGTCTAACATGACGATTATTTTAAAATAGTGGGTGTTTAAGCTTCTAAACCGCCCGCAGCAGCTAACAAACCCGCTAATTCACCTTTTTTATATAAATCAATAACAATGTCACAACCACCCACTAACTGACCATTAACATAAAGTTGTGGATAAGTAGGCCAGCTGGAATATTCTTTAAGGGCTTCTCTTAGCTCAGCATCTTCAAAAATATTTACAGCGACATACTTAGCTTGCACTGCCTCTAAAACTTGTACAGTTTGACCAGAAAATCCACACTGCGGAAAGTCTGGCGTGCCTTTCATGTACAAAATAACCGAATTACTTTCTAGTTGGTCTTTTATTCTTTCTATAACGCTCATACGGGTTTATCACTCAATTAAGTAAAATGTTGACTAATTCTATCAACTTTAAAGCATTTAAAAAAGTAAATCTTATCATCCATTGCTTGCCTGATAGTTAATTGAAACTTATAATCAAATACTTTTTTTATTAGGCTAATTCCATGACTAGTCACATCATGCCAACTTACAACCGCTTACCTGTCATTTTTGAACGTGGCGAAGGCGTTTGGTTGATAGATACTAATAATCAGCGTTATTTAGATGCATTATCAGGCATTGCCGTGTGTAATTTAGGCCACGCGCATCCCAATATCACTAAGGCTATCTGCACACAAAGTGAAAAACTTTTACACACGTCCAATATTTATAATATCGCTAACCAAGAAATACTGGCGGATAAGTTAATTAGCAAAAGCGGGATGTCTAATGTGTTTTTCTGTAACTCAGGTGCAGAAGCAAATGAGGCGGCTATTAAAATAGCTCGCAAATATGGGCATGAAAAGGGCATCAAGAACCCTGCCATTATCGTCATGGAAAAAAGTTTTCATGGTCGTACCCTAGCCACCTTAAGTGCCACAGGTAACGCTAAAGTCCAACAAGGCTTTGGACCATTAGTTGAAGGCTTTATTAGGGTGCCTTACAACAATGTGATGGCCATTAAAAACGCCCTGGACACTAATAAGCATATCGTCGCGATTTTGGTTGAGCCTATCCAAGGCGAAGGCGGCATTAATATTCCTGCTGACGATTATTTAAATCAAATCAGAAACATCTGTGACCAATACCAAATCCTGATGATGTTAGATGAAATTCAATCGGGCGTAGGTAGAACGGGACAATTCTTAGCCTTTCAACACAACAATATCTTGCCGGATGTGTGTACATTAGCGAAGGCGCTGGGTAATGGCGTGCCTATTGGAGCCTGTTTAGCCAGTGGCAAAGCGGCTGAGATATTAACCACCGGCGCACATGGCTCTACCTTTGGTGGTAATCCATTGGCCTGTGCGGCTGGCATCGCCGTTTTAGATACCTTGGATGCTGATAATTTAATCGCCTTAGCGCAAGTAAAAGGTGACAGTCTGCGCGCCAAATTTGCTGAACAATTAGCCGCCAATCCACACGTTATTGATATCCGCAATAAAGGTTTGATGATCGGTATTGAACTTGATAGACCCTGTGCAGATCTCGTCAAGTTAGCCCTAGAACAACATTTATTAATTAATGTGACCAACGAGTCTACGATCCGTTTATTGCCGCCATTAATTATCAACGAAACAGAAAGCCAACAATTAGTTAATACGTTGGTGGCTATCATTACTGACTACACAGCAAAGATTCACTAATATGCCAAGACATTTTACTAGTTTGCTTGATTTATCAAGCGAAGAATTACGTCAAATATTACACAGAGCGATTGCGCTTAAGAATAATAGAGATCCAAACTACCAGCCTTTAAAAGGTCAGGTATTAGCCATGATATTTGAGAAATCCTCTACACGCACAAGGATTTCGTTCGAAGCAGGTATGGTACATTTTGGCGGCAGTGCCTTGTTTTTATCGCCTAGAGATACGCAACTAGGCCGAGGTGAACCCTTACAAGACAGCGCTAAAGTGATCTCAAGTATGGTTGATGGCATTATGCTACGTACCGATAAACACGAGACAGTGACTACGTTTGCACAGCATTCCAGTGTGCCAGTGATTAATGGTTTAACCGATCTTGAGCATCCTTGTCAGTTATTGGCAGATATGCAAACTTATCTGGAATTCCGTGGTGATATTAAGGGCAAAACCGTAACGTGGATTGGTGACGGTAACAATATGTGTCATTCTTATATTCATGCGGCACTGTTGTTAGATTTTAATTTAAATATTGCTAGCCCAGTGGGTTATTATCCAAATCCTGCTTATACTGACCTGGCAAAAGATAAAGTTAAATTATTTAGCAGCGCTACTGAAGCCGCTAGAAACAGTGATTTAATTGTCACGGATGTGTGGGCAAGTATGGGCCAAGAAGAAGAACAAAAATTACGCGAAGTGGCCTTTAAGGAGTATCAAATCAATGCAGATGTCATGAAAGTTGCGCATACTGATGCTCTATTTATGCACTGTTTACCGGCCCATAGAGGCGAAGAAGTCACAGCAGAAGTGATCGATGGCCCACAAAGTGTTATATTTCCTGAAGCTGAAAATAGATTACATGCACAAAAAGCGTTACTCGAATTTCTTTTAGTTTAAAATTAGCCGTAAAATTTACCTGTAAGCTAACCCTTTAAAGAAGATACCTGTGAATAAATTATTATGTGTTTTTAGCCTATTTCTACTAACGAGCGGCTTTGTTAATGCCGATGCTATCTATGTAGATGACGAACAGAACCTAACCTTAAGAATTAGCCCTAGTCAGCACGCTAAAGGCTTAAAAGTATTAGCTGTAGGCGATCAACTCACTATTATTGATAACCAAAGTAAATTTGATTTTATCAAAGTAAGGGCACTCGATGGTACTGAAGGCTTTATTAAAAGCCGCTTTACCACTAAAACTGCACCTTTAATTGATCCTAAAGACGCCGCCAGTAAAACCATTGCGCAATTACAAACGGATAACGCTAACCTACGCGCAGAAATAAACGATTTAAAAGAAAAATTAACGCCAGGCACTTCATTAGAAAAATCGCTGATGAGTGAACGTGATCAACTCGCCAGAGATTATGCTGATCTTAAAAAGACCGCAGCGAGTGCCTATCAACTTAAGAACGAACGTGATGAATTGCAAGAACGTGTCGTTAATGTTGAACGTGATTTACAACAATTTAAATTAGAAAATCAAGCTCTTAAAGATACTGCGAGTCAAGATTGGTTCTTGTATGGTGGCTTATTAGCTTTAATCGGGGTAATTTTAGGTTTTATCTTACCTAAATTAGGATGGCGTCGTAAAAACAGCTGGGATTCATTTTAATTAGCGCTTATCAAGCTAAGCCAAGATGAACACAGAAAAATCATTCGTTAGTTGGTTTCGAGATTCATCGCCTTATATACACGCACATCGCAATAAAACCTTTGTTATTTCTTTTGGTGGTGAAGCGGTTTTAGCGGATGATTTTTCACATCATGTCCATGATTTTGCCTTATTGAGTAGTTTAGGTATTCGTTTAGTTTTGGTACATGGTATCCGCCCGCAAATTGATGAACGTCTCCTTAAGCTTAATGTCAGCGCTCAATTTCATAAGCATTTGCGCATTACTGATGATATAGCCCTGCAATGTGTTAAAGAAGCAGCAGGCTTAGTCAGAGTCGAAATTGAAGCCTTGCTGTCTATGGGAATAGCGAACTCCCCGATGGCAGGTAGCGATTTAAAAGTAGCGTCAGGTAATTTTGTCACCGCTAAACCCATTGGTGTCATAGACGGGGTGGACTATTGCCATACTGGTGAAGTACGTAAAATAGATTGCGCCGCTTTACATCAACAACTTGATCAAAATAATGTAATTTTAATTTCTCCTATTGGTTATTCACCCAGTGGAGAAGTGTTCAATTTGTCAGCAGAACAAGTGGCTACTGCGGTATCAATCAGTTTAAAAGCCGAAAAACTCATTTTATTAACCGAAGAAAGCTGTATACACCCTGATAATGCTGATCCTATTCGGCAGATGACCACCGCTGAAACGGCAACGTTTTTAGCACACAATGCGCATCTTTCTGATGTGATCACCTTTCCTCTGAAAGCCGCTATCCAAAGCTGTCAAGAGGGCGTGGAGCGCGTGCATTTAATCAACCGTCATATTGATGGTGCTTTATTACTTGAACTTTTTAGTCGGGATGGTGTGGGTACGTTGATTAGTTCAACCCCCTTTGAAGAATTACGTCCGGCAACGCTCAATGACATCGGCGGCATTTTAGAACTGATCAAACCCTTAGAACAACAAGGCATCTTGGCTAAACGCTCTCGGGAAAAAATTGAGATGGAAATAACCGATTATATTGTGATTGAACGGGATGGTCTAATTATCGCATGTACCGCCCTGCACTCAAATCCTAATGCGCATTACGGCACGATTGCTTGTCTTGCTGTGCATTCTGATTATCGCGGCTCTGCGCGGGGCAACAGACTACTTGATTATGTGTACACTAAGGCCAATACGCTTAGTTTAAGCACACTTTTTGTATTATCCACCCAAACCATGCACTGGTTTATCGAACGCGGTTTTAGTGCGTCTGATATTAATAGTTTACCCGCCCCTCTTAAGCATCAGTATAACTCGGCCAGAAACTCAAAGATTCTGCTAAAAAAGCTTGGCTAATTTATTGATGTCTGTGTTCTTTAAAAGCTTTAGTTAACATTATGATTTCAATCTTACAAATATCAGATTTACATATCTTACCAGAGAGTCATGACACCCTTATAGGCGTGAATACTGAATTTTATTTTAATGCCGTATTAGACTTAGCCCTTTTAAATCATCAATATTTTGATTTAATACTCGTCACGGGCGATTTAGCCCAAGACCCATGTTTACAAAGTTATCAGCGTATCCTTGTCCGGTTATTACAAACAAATACTGCTTGTATTTGTTTGCCTGGAAATCATGATGATTTTCAATTGATGCAAGCCGTATTTAATACCTCAGCGGTTAGTTGTCAAAAACAGCTATTTTTAAAGAACTGGCAGATAATAAGTTTAAACAGTCAAATAATAGACTCGTCTGCTGGATATGTAGAGAAAACAGAATTGGATTTTCTGGAAAGTTGTTTGAAGGCCTATCCGAATCTTCCTACCTTAATTGCCGTGCATCACAATTGCCTACCCACGCATACCGTTTGGTTGGATACGATGACCATTAAAAATTCGGCTGAATTATTGAATCTGGTTAAGCCCTATCCTCAAGTTAAAGGCATAACAACGGGGCATATTCATCAGGAAATGGATGTCGATACTGATAGTATTCGCATTTTAGGTACGCCCTCAACTTGCTTTCAGTTTATGCCCCTAAGCCCAGTCTTTAGTATTGATAGTAAAATGCCAGGCTATAGGGTTATTAAAGCATATCAGGATGGGAAAATAGAAACACAAGTGACTCGCCTTGAAGGGGCATTACACGGGTTAGAATCCAATCCTGTGGAATACTAATTGATTGTAATAGATTTAATCTTGGTTTATTTATTCAATATTTCATTTAATAATGACACGTCATATAAACATTTTACGAGGTGACGCAAATATTGCGTCACGTCCTAGCGGCATTAAAGCTTAGATTGTATAATCGAACGGGGTCTGGCAAGCATTGTTAGGCGTGTTAAAACGAACATTAGGCGTGTGGCAAAGTGTTCGAGACCTGTTCCGAATGGTGCGTGACATCATTATTTGGTTTTTACTGGTGTCGCAGTATTTATCTATTCCACAAATTGAATATGAGATTAGCAAAAGAAATAAATATTCAAAATCTTAAGATTTATGATTGCAATACTAGTGGTGTCTCGGGTTCTATTCCTGGTATTGGCCATTCCTTTTTCTTAAAGGCAATGTGGTAATTATCAAACACGGTATATTTTAGTTGGCTCAGGGCTGCTTCTAATTCTGCATTCATGATAGCTATGGTTTCTTCATCAGCATTAACGAGTGACCAATGAAATAATTTGTCATCAATTGTTTCTAGGATGTGCTCAGTGTAGCCATGCTTATTATTCAAGCGAATGGTTTCCATAATGGCGGCGATTTCGACATGAGTATTAAAGGGGAATTGGGCTTTTTTGACGACAATGTTGACATCATCAAAATAGGGTTGCAGAAAGTTGACGAGTTGGGTTTGGTTTTGATTTTTGAAAGAATCTTCGAGAGACTGGGTTTTTTCAAAATGGCCGGCATTAAAGGCTAAGGCCATGAAAATATCGATCCCTTGACCAATATCAGTTAATAAATTCATGGCCTTATTGATGATAACGTAAGCTTCAGCATTATGCCCAAGTGCGCGCATTGAAACCGCATAGTTAAGATAAAGCACAGGATCATTATCCAGAGTAAGAGATAAGGTATGTTGTTTTAGGCTTTCATCATAATCACCTTCAGTTGCCGCAATAAACCCTAATGCCATCGCCCCTAAAGCGCGATTATTCGGCATGACACTGAATATTTCATTTTTCATTTTACGGGCAGTAATATCATCCGGCTTAGTCTGAGTCACAATATAATTGACGGCTTTGGCCATGGTGTTGTTTAAAACAGTACATTGATCTTCGTTCATTTGGGTTCTCTGGGCTAGGTGAAGTAGTCGATTGATGCTAAAAGCTTATCGATAGTTATAGAAATCAACGTCATGGATAAATTTATGCAAGGCATCCTGTTGTATTGATTTAGTGTTTTTAGAATCTAGCTCTCTAAAGCTAACATGATAGCGATCTATGTTTTCACTGGTCATTAAGACCCTGCCTGCGGATAATTGGGCATTCATCTCGATGATAGTGGCTGCATCTAAAGTCACATCTATCCAATAAAACAGCTGATCTTCAATCTCTTCAAGGTAAAATTCCGGCGTATGGACGTTAAACGTTTTTTCTATTGAATGAATTAATTTAGAAATTGCCGGAAACGCATACAGATCAATCTCTGAAAAATAGATCAGGGAGTTAAAATAAATAACTAATTGAATATTAATGGGTATTTCAGCTTTAATGCGCAGTAGTTCCCTATGAAAAGTAGCGACATCTCGATGATGACCGCTCATAAAAGCAAAGACGATTTCGTCACTCAGCAGAGCGACTGGGTTTGGCATGACTTTCATAATGCATTGCATAAAGAAATAAGAGGTTTCATGCTCACCTAACATGCGCATTGACATCGCTTGATACATTTTGTGTCGAGGATTGCGGCTTAGTTTTTTTGCGAGGACATGTTGTTCATCAGCGGCATCAAGATGACCTTGTACTGCGGCAATAAGCCCTCGTGCTGACGCGGCTAAGGCCGGATCGAGGTTAATTAATTTTTTAGCTTCTTTTTCTAAACGTAAGACATTAAAAGCATCTGGATGAGTTTCGCTTTGGGCATAAGGATAGATTTGATCAAGTAGCTTTTGGAGAATGACATTTGGATCTTTTGACATGAGTTGTGCTCCCGCCTGACTAAAATAACCAATGATTTAGCCTTGTTCTGACTGCAGTGTAACAGGAAAGAGTCGGGAACCTAGGAAAAAGTTTATAGATAGGTAATAAGTCAATTCCAGCAGTTAGTCAAATGGGTAACTGCTGGGTTGTGAGAGCGGATGACGCGGGGCTTACGAGATTTTTTTGTACTTAATACGTTTTGGATTATTAGCATCAGTGCCTAAGCGACGATGACGATCGGCTTCATAATCTTCATAGTTGCCTTCAAACCAGACCACATTACTGTCACCTTCAAACGCTAAGATATGTGTCGCGATTCTGTCTAAGAACCATCTATCATGCGAGATAACCACGGCACAGCCAGGGAAGGAGAGTAACGCTTCTTCTAGGGCGCGTAAGGTTTCAACGTCTAAATCGTTGGTTGGCTCATCTAATAATAGTACATTGCCGCCGGTTTTAAGTAATTTAGCCAGATGCACACGGTTGCGTTCACCACCTGATAAATCTCCGATATATTTACCTTGATCCGCACCTTTAAAGTTAAAACGTCCAACATAAGATCGAGAAGGCGTTTCATATTTGCCGACGGTAATAATGTCTAAACCATCAGAAATTTCTTCAAATACGGTTTTCTTAGCGTCTAAATCATCCCGTAACTGATCTACATAAGCTAGTTGTACCGTTTGACCGATGTTTAAAGTACCCGTGTCAGGTTGTTCTAAACCAGCCATCATTCTGAATAAAGTGGTTTTACCTGCACCATTGGGGCCGATAATACCCACGATGCCGCCGGGTGGTAATCTAAAGTTTAGGTCATTAAATAACAATTTATCGCCAAAGGCTTTGCTGATATTTTCAGCTTCAATGACCACATCACCTAAACGCGGGCCAGGTGGTATGTATATCTCTTGGGTTTCATTACGTTTTTGGACATCAGTTGACGATAATTCTTCAAAGCGAGCCAAACGGGCTTTACTTTTAGCATGACGCCCCTTAGGATTAGTGCGTACCCATTCCAACTCTTCTTTCATAGCTTTTTGGCGAGAAGATTCTTGTTTTTCTTCTTGCAGCAAGCGATTACTCTTTTGTTCTAACCAGCTAGAGTAGTTGCCTTCCCAAGGAATTCCGGAGCCTCTATCTAGTTCTAATATCCAACCTGCGACATTATCTAAAAAGTATCGGTCATGGGTGACTGCGACTACAGTGCCGGTATAGTCATGTAAGAAACGTTCCAACCAAGCGACTGATTCAGCATCTAAGTGGTTAGTCGGTTCGTCTAATAACAACATATCGGGATTAGAGAGCAATAAACGACATAAAGCGACACGACGTTTCTCACCACCTGATAATTTAGTTACATCGGCATCCCAATCTGGCAGTCTTAATGCGTCAGCGGCTACTTCTAATTTACGGTCTAAATTATGGCCATCGGCGGCATTAATAATGTCTTCTAATTTAGCTTGGTCGGCAGCCAATTTATCAAAATCGGCATCGGGGTCTGCATAGGCAGCGTAAACAGCATCTAATGCCGTTAAGGCATTTTTAATTTCAGCAACCGCTTCTTCTATGTTACCGCGCACGGTTTTTTCTGGATCTAAATGCGGTTCTTGGGCTAAATAACCGATATTGATACCTTTTAGTGGAATTGCTTCACCTTCAATTTCTTTATCAATACCCGCCATAATTCTAAGCAGGGTAGATTTACCCGAGCCATTTAAACCAAGTACACCAATTTTAGCGCCTGGG
>CAIQNQ010000281.1 GCA_903873165.1 uncultured Methylococcaceae bacterium
AAAGCCTTCTAATGGAAGATAGTTAACATGAAAGATTAGCTGTTTTAGATAATTCCAAAAAAATAACACCAGAAAAATTTAAACTTCTCTGGCACTATGATTCGGCTTAGGAAAATGTTCTATTCTCGGACAGGCTCCTAGTAGCTACAAAATTCTGAATATCAGTATGCACAGCCTCAAGTTGTGTTGGCCAAGGACTATTTTTAAAATTTAGTGCCGCTTCGTCATAAGCTGGCAAAGTCAACTCAACTGCTGTGACGTGTCCTGCGCCCAACTGACAGACCATTAAGGACAATAGCCCGGTGCCAGTACCAATATCTAGTGTGCTATCGCCCAATTTAACCGGAGCCATAGCACCAAATATAACCGCATCCGTACACACTTTCATCGCGGAATTTGTCTGAATCACAGAAAATTGCTGAAAGCGAAATTCAGACATTTATATTACATCTACCTTCAGCACTCTTTTCAAAAGATGGGAGCTTAAAACTATATCTTATATAAAGGCTCTAAACTTTTATCTTCGGTCACTTTTACAGTGGCTCGCGCTTTGTTTTCCGTAAAGGCCTGAAACAGTTTTTTACCTTGCCATGTAGCACTGTCTTTACCATATAAGGTTTGATTTAATAATAAAATCTCATCTCTTAAGCGGGCATCACAGAAGCCAGCAACAGCACCCAAATTATGACTATCAAACTTGTGTTTACCCCAGACTAATAAAGCGTTTTTAGCCGCAATAGCATCATTATTAGCACACGCGTCTTTTAAGTTTTTAACCGCTGCTTTTAAGTTAATTTCCGATTCAGTTTCTACCACAACCGTTGATTTTGATTGCCTACCCTTTAAGAAAACGATAATAGTTATTAACCACCCTAGGCCTAAAAACACTGAAACCCATAACCAAATAGGAGACTCTTGGTTACTATTAGTAATAGCCACACTCTCTATTCATACCAGCCCAGGCACTGCTTTTAAAGCTTACTGGCATGAAAAAGGTGTAACAGGCATTGCACCTTATAAAAATAATGTACCCGGTATTCCCCATGTCTGCGCCAAAGTACCCACAGCAGGCGGTAAAACCTTTATTGCAGTGAATGCCATTAAAGCCATTTTTGACGCACTCGCCGTTCATCATCCAGAACGGAGTAAATTGGTCGTTTGGTTAGTGCCGTCCCTGTCCATTCTTGAACAAACCGTTCGTAATTTAGACAATCCAGAACACCCCTACCGTCGAAGGCTTAACCAGCTTTTCAGTAATCGTGTGGCGGTATTTGAAAAACGTGATTTACTCATGGGTGCTGGATTTTCGGCTGATACGGTCAGTGAGCAACTGTCTATTATTGTGATGAGCTTTGGTAGCTTAAAAGCCAAGAACAAAGAAGGCCGTAAAATCTTTCAGGACAATGCGTATCTCGCTTCTTTTGCCATCAATGAGACGGAAGAACAGGCCTCCTTATTACCTGGCTACGACCCGACAGCTTTAATCAACGTGATTCGTGGACTGTTGAAACTAAATTATATCGACTAGACCTTGAATACGTGGATGAAGGCGAATATAAAATTACACCTTTTAAGGCCAAGCCAGAGGGGATATGGAAAGGTGAGTTCTTCAAATACAATAGCTACTCGGTAACCAGCCGTTCTTTACGCAATCTTTAAAACTCCATGCGGACGCGGTCTCGGTTTTATAACTCCAAAAGAACCAACCCAAGTATTTCTCAAAAGTTAACAGTTGTGCAGCCGCATAACTTTTATAAAGTAGTGTCCGCTGGAAATCATCAATAGTTTCTAATTGGTAATCAAAAACATCGTGTTGCCATAAGGTTTCGGTCTTTAAATCTAAACCTAAACTCCATTCACCGATATAACTCGGATGTCCAAAATGGGTAATAATATCGTCGGCTTCTTGTTTCCAGTCATTAACACATTTATTAACGTGTCCATAAATGTCTAAATCCAAATCCTCTTGGGTAAAACACTGATAGCGATGCATATCAAACACCACATTACTAAGCGTCGGCTCCATTAAGAAACCCTGATATTCATGAAATGATCTAAAACCATCATGAAACACCAGTGCAACTTGGTCAGCAGAACAGTATTTTCTGATACGGTGATAAGCATTTTGAGTGTAAGTTTTTAAGATATCCGTGGCAATATCCCACCGTGGTTCATTTAAAACTTCAATCGCATGTAAAGCAGAGCTGTGTTGATAACGCTGCGCAAGGCGCTCTAAAACAGCGAGGGAATAATCAATATAAAGCGGGTTAGTAGGCCAATCACAGACATTTAGAATACCGCCATTATCAAAGCCATTCTGACAACCCGGAGCGGCATGCAAATCTAAAACCACTTTTAAGCCGTACTTTTCTGCCCATACAATAGCCTGATCTAAGATATCTATGCCACCTTTCACATAAGGCTGCTGGGATTCCCCATAGGCAGGGTGATACGGATAATCATCACCAAAAATCCAGTGCCCCACTGGTATTCTAACGGCATTAATACCGATACTTGCCAACCAGGCAAAATCTGTTCGAGTAATAAATTGTTGCCAATGCGTTTTAAGTGCTCGTTCCGCAGCTGCACCTAACTCAACACAATAACTGGTTTCATCCGTGGCCTGCAAGCCCTCAAAGAGACTCGGCGTCATCCATTTTTCTAACACTAACCAACCGCCTAAATTAACACCTCGCAATTTTTGAGTAGGCCTTTTAGAAGGATTTAACATCATCACACCACTATATGTCGATTATGAAAAACTTCAGCCGTTGGTTGATTAGACATCGTTAACAAAGTAGCGTCAGGCATTTGCTGACAAATGAGTCGTAACATATCGGCTTCAGTTTCTGGATCTAAGGAGTCAAAGGCTTCTTCGATTAATATCCACTTAGGCGCATACAATAATAAACGTACTACGCCTAAACGTTGTTGTTGCGCACGCGTTAAAGCCGTATCCCATTCATCCACCTGATCTAATTGGATTATTAACTCTTCAAGACCAACTAACTTAAAAAACTCTTCCAAATCCGCAATTCGACAATAACCGGGTAAACAGGGGTAACAAATCGCGGTACGTAAAGTTCCCTCGGGTAAAAATGGTCTTGGTGACATAAAGAACATCGGATCACCGTCTGGTAACTCAATTCGTCCTGAACCCCAAGGCCAAAGCCCAGCAATGGCCTTAAATAATTTTGCGCCATTAGCCGTATCGCCTTTAATCAAAACATGTTCGCCTTGCGAAATACTTGCATTTAAGTTTGATAAAACTACCTCACCGTTTAGTTTTGACAAACACAAATTGTCAAACACTAAAACATTCTGTTCGGGCTTTTCTACCAAAATGCGTTGAGGGTCAGGCTTAGTAATTTCTGCGTCAAGATCCTCCAACGCCTTTACTAAACTCAATACACGCTCAACAGAAGCTCGCCATTGCGCAATAGCCGCCATATTATTAGCAGGCCAAGACAATGCCGTAGAGACTTGTTGAAACGCCTGCACTGATTGCATTAAAGCACCCAAGGTGATATTTCCTAAGATATAGCGAGGCGCGGCAATTAACACGGGAAATGCCGTTGATAACACGGAATAACCCGAATTAAAAACCAGGATATTTGACCAAGCAGTCGTTTGATGATTATAGGCTTTAATGATGTTTTGGAAAAAATCATGAAAACGATTCTTTTCAACCTCTTCACCATGAATTAACGCTATCGCCTGAGAATGCTCGCGGGCTTTAACTAAACTAAATCTGAAATTAGCTTCTGCTGTTTGCATAGCGTTGGTGGCTATCGTTAACGGCTGTCCAACCCACCAACCTAGCAATGAGGCGACTGATGAATAAATAATGGCTACCACTACTAAATAACCCGATATGGGCAAGGTCAACAAACCTAAATTCAGCTCAATAGTACCCGAAAGTGTCCATAGTATTTCGGTAAAGCTAATCAACAATAGCACACTATAAAATAAGGAATGCGATAAGGTGATAGCCTCATCCGTGGCAATTCTAATATCTTCGGAGATACGACCGTCTGGATTATCATGCTCTGCCGAATGAATATGCGTCACTAGATAATGCTGACCTTTGTGCATCCATTGCCCAGTTACCCGCTCAGTTAACCAAGCTCTCCAGCCAATTTGAAGTTGGCGTTTTACTTTTAGATGGTAAGCCGTTACCGCTAAACTAGCGACAAAGATCAAAATGAGATAGCCAATCTGCACCCACAATTCCGTCATGGAATGTTGCTCAATAGCATTAAATAAAGCGGCACTCCATTCGGTAATGGTCACCGCAAGTACCATCTGGACTATCGTTAAGCTGATTAAAATGAGGGTTTGTTGACGAATAACAGCCTTGTTTTCAGATTTCCAAAAAGGCCCCGCTAGGTGAAGAAATTGTATAAAAAATCCGCTCTGTGCTTGTTGCATAACTTACTCTCCACCTACAGTAAAAAATCCTACTTAATCGTCGAGTACTACCCATTCTTCTAAAGCAGCAATGATACTCTTTGCTTGATCTTTACTAGAAATATTAAATTTTGATTTTTGTTGATACTCGCCATTACGTTTTTGATAGCGACGAATCGTATACTTATCAGGGCCGTATTCTTCTTTAGCACGATTCCAGTCCTGATAACGATACATTACCGTTGCCCAAGCACCTTTAGTTAAGACCTTTTTATCCAGCTCTTTAACGGTTTCAATACCACCGTCCTCGTATGTTACCGTTAACTCATCTACTGTTTCAGCCATTTTATTCTCTTATTATTAGTTATCAATTAACCGTAAATCGGACGATTTTATACTGGATAAGATTTATTTACCAAAAAACTGTCCAAAAGCACGACTACCTTTGCCAGTTTTTATAGTATTAATTACTTTAAGCTTCTTAGCATCAATAACCGATACCGTATTATCAAACCAATTAGCCACATACACATGGTGATCATCAGGGTGCGTATTAATGCCCTCTGGTTTAGTACCTACTTCTATTAAGCCAATGTTCTTTAGGGTCTGAGTATCAATAACAGAAACCGACCCATCATCTTGATTCGTTACAAATAATCGAGAATCATTTAAGGCTAAAGCAGTTGCATAAGGCAAGGTACTGACTTTAATAGTCACAATGTTTTGTAAGCTTCTGGTTTCTAAAACCGAAACATCATCACTCTGCACATTTGCCACATAAATACGCTGCCCCGTTGAATCAATGGTTAACCCAAATGGATGCGTACCCACAAACGTCGTTTTAACAACCGTTAAACTATCTAAATTAATTTTAGATACCGAATTACTCAAACGATTAGCGACATATAACCAATGATTATCAGGACTCACCACCAAGCCAGAAGGTGATTTACCCACGGCAATGGTTTTAAGCACTGTTAAACTGTCGGCATCCACCACATCGACATTGTTGTTATACCAATCCGCGACATAAATACGCTGACCATTAGTACCCACTGCAATGCCTAAAGCACCTTCGCTGACCGCTACCGTATTTATAACAGCTTGTTTTTTAGTGTCAATAACGGCAAAACCATGCGCCTCTGGCGTGCTGATATAAACCCTATCTCTATTCGGAGATACAGCAACACCCGCTGGTTTACCTTGCACACTCACCGTGCCGATTACCTTACCTTGCTGAGTATCTATGACAGAAACGCTATCATCCAATTGATTACTAATGTACGCAAAAGGACTTGCCGCAAGAGCCGTGCAAAAAAAAGTGGTAACGACAAATGTCGCTACCACTGGGTATTTTTTAAGAAACACCGATTTATCTCTTACTTTTCAGCAAGTGACTTCAGGTTAAATAAACCTGTTTTAAGCACTTCATTCACTGCAGCATTAGCCGTTTCTTCGTTCATTTCTACTGGTGGATTGTTATTTGTGTAAGCACGGTAATAACCTGCAGTCCAAGAAACCACAGTTGTAGCACCTTTAGCTTCAACTTCAATACTGGCTGAATAGTTATCAACAGGTAATGCTGGTACTTTTTCTTCTACGCCAGCGTGCACAATCGTTTTAGCAATACTGATATCAGTAATTTTGTAGGCATACGACATTTTAGCTTCGTCATATTTTTTTAACTCTTCAGTGATAGTGCCGCCATCTTTTAAAGTCAAAACGCGAGTTGCACCTTTAGTGTTACCACCATTGATAGTTGTGCTAAAAATAAGTGGGTGCCAAGACATATCACCAAAGTCTTTAATTAATCCCCATACTTTTTCAGCAGGTGCATTGATAGTAATTTGTTCTTCCGCTTTTTGACGAACTGGCCCGTGTGCATGAGCAACAGCGGACAATAAAAATAGTAAACCTGTTGCAATAAATGTAACTTTTTTCATTCTAACTCCCAATATAAACATAAAAAAACTTCGGTATTATATGCCAACTGCTTTTCGTTTTAATTATTTTTCGAGAATAGCTGGATGATAACGCTTTTTTTAACACGCTCGGATAGTACACAGGTATCAATGCGATAAATCAGAGTTCAATATTTCTGCCGGTGTCTTTGTTTCTTTCAAATAAGAAAACAAGGTCATCATCGGCAGATTCATCATACAACCGCAGTTGTTCAAAAAAAGTCGGTTGTTGATTATGTTGCTGCAAGTCAAAGGGTATTATTTTTGTCATGGATTTACTCCATCATTAATATGGGTATCGATTGACTTCAAAGTGATTGCACTGCGCCTTTGACAATAGCTTGATCCATTTCATCTAAAGAAACTGTCGGCCCAGAATAATTTAAGATTTTTGGTCCTTCTTCAACTTTTGATATTTTCTTAGCATTTACAGGTCGCATAATAATGGCATCGCCTTGTCGTTCAATTGCCCATATAGAAATAGACTTTAAATAAAGCCAGATACGACCATTAAAAGAGATCATATTTCATCACCCGACTTCAAATAGTTACCCACAACATTTAACCCCTTTGTACGGTAATATTCAGGGTCATTTAATTTAACCCCATCAAGTCTCTTAACTTTAGTCATTACACTACCATCTTTCAAATGCATAACCTGAATGCCAGAGGTTGTTTTAGACCTCACTGACGAGATTTTATCTGTATTAAAAACAATCACTTTATTTTTATTATTTACGAGCACTAAATCAATATCTTTTTCCTTTTCAAGTACCTCAACAAAGATTAACTTCGACTCCCGATTAAATGCATTTTTTAATTTCTTTCGATTTAGCTCAGTTTGGTAACATGAAAGTCTAATCTTACCGACTTTTCCATTTTCAAATGCTACCAATAAATGATCAGAATAATTGGCTATTTTAATTAAATGACTTAGTTTTTCGCCGTCTTCCAATTCAAGCTTTGCTTTTGCATTTGCTTTATTATTGCTTTTAATCTTATAGACTTGCTGCATTGATGTAAAAGCTAAAAACTCAGAAATTGGTAGATTATTTTTAATATTCAATACCTTATTTTGTATTGGCTTTACGTCTTTTGTAATGGGACTTTGTTTTTCTGTAGGTTCTGCATCGAATATATCGATTTGTTCTGCTGGAATATTATTAATCAAAACATCTGGTTTTTTCTTAGACTCTAGTTTTATTGGTTTAGTCGTGGCAATATTGGGTACTTCAATACTTTCTGAACTAGAATCTACTACAGTCGGTTCTTGCTTCTTAATGTCATTTTTAGCTAGCAGACTCCAAAGCGGCTCTAGTGCTTTAACACGATTAGAATAATATTCAGAGCCTCTCACTCTAAAGAACTGCCAGTTAAAACGGAACTCTAAATCTCTTTCTCGAATCAAATCATTTTCATACTCTGCTGCTCCGTGATATTTGTCACCATCACATTCAACAGCAATTTTTACTCCATTTGACATAAGAATGACCAAGTCAATTTTGTACTTACCATTCGCTACATTGTATTGAGGAATGACACTGTAATTTCTTGTAACAATATCATTAAATACATCTACCTCAAACCAACTATCAAAAGGTTTGGGATGATTACCACGAACTCTAGGTATAAGCGAATAAATTGGTTTTTGTTGATCTTTGTAATTAAGAAAATGATCAAGTAGTTTATAGCGTAAATCAGTGGTCTTTAACTCACTTAATGGCACCGAATGAAACAACCAAATTTGTTCTTTGGCACGACTTACCGCAACATTAAACCGTTTATCATCTGCTGTACCCGTTAAAGCGCTTCTATTATGGTTATGTGCAGTAACCAAACTCAAGAACATCACGTCTCTTTCGTCACCTTGAAAACTAGCCGAATTACCGCAAATAATGTTTCTCTTGTTGTATTCAACCTCACCAATTTTTTTTAAAATTAAATTATTGATTAAATCAGCCTGACTGTTGCCTTGTAAAGTAATGACGCCAAAAGTTTTTCCTAGATATTTCTCATCTTTTACAAGTTCGGCTATCTTGTCAGCAATCCCTTTAGCCTCTACTTTATTAGAGATATTGGAATAGGTACCATCAATATATCCATGTTTACAATAAACCGCTTGTAAAGGCTCAAGCCTATTTTCTGAATATTGTTTTAAGGGATATAAACTCATTCCTTGTGGAGCATAAAACCATTTATTACAAAATTCAATTATCTCCGGCATACATCTAAAATGCTCACGTAATACCGTCATGCCATTACAAAATAACTTTGCATGATCAAAAAAACTAAAATCAGTTCCGAAAAAATTGGCAAAAGGGATGTCTTGTAAATAACGCTGTATATACGGTGTCATTTGACCATCAGTGATACCAATATATTCAGGTGATGTTTGCTTATCATCACCCACGATAATTATATTTTTTGAAATATACAGTAAAAAAATAGCATCGGGACCTAGCTGACTAGCTTCATCAATAATGACATAATCGAACATGCCCTGTTCGGGCTTTATAGTTTCAACAACCTTATATAAGGGCATAACCCAACAAGGAACAGAATCCTTGCACTTCTCCATTTGTTTTTGTGCTTCCCTTTGAAACCTGATGGCTTTTTTACCTACTCCAGTTTTGCCAATATTAGCTTGAGCCAATACCCATGCTTGCAAATGCTTAGGCAATGCAGCATCTAAACTTAATCGCTCCAACACACTTAACCATGCCTTTTTTGAACCAATTTCAGAAATTAATTTTTCTTCCTGTTGTTCTAATACAGTCAAATTATTAACGAGAACTGACTCAAAATCCTCTTTTAATAATTTGCTTATTTCGGCAAAAGCATGTTTAAAATAAATCGCGTCCTTAATTCGAGGGATATTAGAATTGTCAAAAGAGTTGGCGGCAATATCACAAACTAAGTGAGGAAAGTTAAAACACAAGCTATTTCTAATATTCTCATAAAACTCATACTGTTCTTTTTCAGAACTAAGCACAACTAGTTGGGCAAGAAGTTGTTCATAGGCAGGCAAATCAAAACCTTCTATAGCTGAAATAATGCATTCAGCTAGTGGATGTATATTGTCAACACTAAGATAATCAGTAGCACTATTTATTTTCTGTTTGTACTTATCTAGCTTTTCTATGGACTCACAATAGTTAACATGGGTAATAAGTTCTGCTACTCTGTCACTTGAATAATTCCCATCTATAGATAAATCTGATAACTGTTCAATTTCCAACTTTAACAACTTATACTCTTCAAGGTCATTCTTTAAAGAAACTGCCGCATCCATTAATTTTTTAAAGTTATCACTCCTTTTTGCATAAGACGTTGAACTATTAGCAGAGGGTAATTCCCAAATACTTTCCAACTCCTCAAGGTCTTGCTTTATTTTAATATCTGTTAAAACTTCCTGGAGTGCTTCTATGGTATTACAGGGTTTACCTAATACTAGAACAGCATCAATTAAATACAAAGCTTGTGAAACTTTGGGGGGTAAAAGTACTTTTTTTAACTTAAAAGTGATCCCATTTAAGCTCTTACCCTTTTTTAAATACTCCAGTAATGTTGTAGCGTCATTTTTTAAAATAATTAAGCTTTTATCATTTGGATAGGTTATTACCACATTTCTTTGTAAATTTCGTAACCAATCTTGAGATAAATCTGATAATAACTCATTAGTTTTTATTACTTTATCTGTCCATATCATTAGATTATCATGATGATAATCTTCAAGAAACCTGTCCTTAAAAAAGAAACCAACTTTTTCAATCCTAAAACACAAATCAAAGAGATCTTTTAATTTACGCTTTAACTCCTTAAAGTTTTGACTAATAAGTGGCAAGCCATTTTGTGCGTCATTTGCAGTATTAGATGTCATGACCAAAACACCTTGATATTCTAAAAGCTCATCAGCAGTTAATAATCTTTCAGCATCAGGAATCAAATAATCAAAGGTCTTAAGTTCAATAGCATGATACTGCTTGGCTACCTTACTGAACTCTTGAATACTTAGAAATATTTCTTCAATATTATCTATCTCAGAATACTCATCCTTAAACCAAACAAAAGTTGATGATTCATTTTCTAGTCTTTCAGCTATCTCTAATAAAGTTCCCTCGTACTTAGGATTTATAAGTTGTTTAGTTGTAGATCTTTCTTTTACCTTTGACCACTCATTGATGGTGTAAGCTTTAGATGCCTTCGTTTCAGATAGTATTTGCTTTTGTTTTTCAATCTCTTCTTTATGACTATTAATATTTGTAAAACTTGCGAGTTTCTCGGTAATCGTATTTACACTTTGATTTAGTTCTTGAATAGAGGTTGAATCACCGCTTAACAGATTAACTGTCAAACTTTGAAAATCTTCCGGCAATTGTTTTTTTAAAACTTCTAAAGCTCTTTTAGTATAAGCGGTGACTAAAACTTTTTGCCCATTGGCTAAAAGATGGCAAATCAAATTTGCAATCGTATGCGACTTTCCTGTTCCTGGGGGGCCTTGAACTAATACTTTATTGCTACTCCGAATTTTTTCTATGATTTGAAGTTGCTCATCATTAAATTTCTTAGGGAAATAAATAGTTTCATCATCTATGGAGGATGTCCCCCTTAGATTAGAGGTGTCATGTCTGTAATTGAGATCAAGAATGTCATTTATTGACGGGATATCTAATGCACTATCTGCACTTTGTACATTGGTGATTATTTGCTCATATACAGCAGTTAAACTTTTGGTATTTCTTTTACGCAAAAGCAGTGCCGGTGCAAAATAAATAGTTGGTTTTTTTGGAATATCTTCAGGCTTTAATTGATCCTCTAATGACCCTTCAGCATGAATAGTATTAATAAAACGTTGAATAGCATCTTCAACTTGATCTAAAAAAAGATTATCCGTAAGTTCTTCTGTATCAAGAAATGCTTTAACTTTATTTTCAGCATCTATAATATTGGCAACATTAAACTGATTATCCAAATCAATAATTGCATCTGTTTCAACCTGAATTTTTGCTCCATTACTCAATGAAACTTTTATAATGGTTTCTTTCTGCGTGTGATTAAACGTTATATCAGCCTTAGACGTTAAAATATGTCGACAAATCTTAGGTGTATTATCATTTTCTTTAAAATACAAAAGCCCAGCACCTAATACAAGCTCAAACTCTTCCCCAAACTGCGATACTTTATTGAATATATTGAAAAACTTCTTATATACCTTATTTTGAATAACAAATTCAGCATGCTTAATTTGAAAAGCATTAACTTGATTTTTGTATAAATCCAAGTCATCAAGCCATTGGTTTTGTATATATTCATCAAAAACTAGCTGTACTTCAAGCTGATCTAATAACTGAATTGTTTCACCGTTTTTAATAATGCTTTGATTTAAACAAGGCTCACCGACTTCATTAGTCAAACTATCTATAATAATCCAGTCTTTAAGTAATCCATCTATCTCTGGAAAAACAGGTGATTTTGGCTCTCTAGGCTTGCTAATTTTTAACCAATAATCAGCATCATCTTTATATTTTTTAAAAGTAACTGCATCGAAACTATCGCATTGAGGAATATCTGCTAAATAAATATTTTCTATGTATTGATCGGAGCTTTCTATATCCCTGACAGGCTTACTTCTTAGCTTCGAAAACTCAAGCAGATATTCAAATATCTGTAGGTATTTGTTTTTCATATCCGACTCATTTGATTTTATTTCCATTAATTTGCAAAATTATAATTACGAAAACATTCCATCTTTAACCACCGTGTATTCTTCCAATAGCGCCTATCAGGCTACTTAAGGAAACTACGTTTTTAATTGTATTTATAACTCTTTATCAAAAAGCATCTCATAAGAGATGGCTTCAAAATGATATTTTAATTCTATAGCGCCCAACAAATGTTCATTTTTAGGCATGTATTTATGTAGCAATTTTTCCATATAATTCATTGCTTGAGCTTTAGTTGTCTTTTTAGACTCAATTCATCTCGCGGATTTAATTTAACACGTTTAATTAATACATCACTAACCTAATTACGGGTGACTATATTCCCTATTGGGTTTATTCTTGACAAGAAGTTTAACTTCGCTGAATATTTTTAGTTTAACTCACCGCCTACATTAGCGACAATTAAATAAATAGGGGACTTTTATGTTGAAATGGCTTTTTGGTGGAAAAGAAGAGAGCAACAAAGCCCAAGATAGCTGTGCATTAACATCTTTATATGAGGGGGACCGAGGGATTGATCAATTACATGAAAACGATGCAGTGATTAGACTCTGGTTGTCTGAGCCACTTCATAATGCACTGGATCAAACCGTTGATGAATTAAAGGGTAGATCGTCCAAATACTTAAGAGAGTTTTTAGTGGTCTATCTTTATGGAGTGCATGAATTACTCAAAATGAAAGCATTTAAAACTGGTTTAAATTATGAGCCGCCACCAAAACCAAGAGAAGAACAAGGCATTATGTTTTCCAGAGCATCTATGTCAGAAGTGATTCCGGGTCTAGGTAAAAATTTAGTTCC
>CAIQNQ010000282.1 GCA_903873165.1 uncultured Methylococcaceae bacterium
AGTCACCAAAGATGCCCCTAAGTAACACAATTATTCTTTGAGACAGGAGTTGCAAGCTGACGCCCTGCAACGGGTAAGAAGATAATTATTCAGTCCCCCTCTTTAACAAAGAGGGGTTAGGGGAGATTTTATTAGATAAATACCTCTCTGCCATCTCTTATTACGATTTAACCAAATCCATATCCGACACCTGATTTAACGCCAAGACATTCATGTGGTGTATTACTGATCGGTTCTGTGCGTAGTCGTTCTTATGGCGTATCCAGAAGCGGTCAGTTTCTGGAACACTTATGCGTTTGCCGAACAGGATTTGAAATAGGGTAATTCTACAAAAAACATTGATCATATCGGTCGTATGGAAAATTTACTTCAGATTGACAGATTAATACGCTTCATTGCGAGTGTGGCACTATAATCGCTGACAATGATTTTTAAATATTTTTGGACACCTATTTTATGACAGAACTATTATCAAAGCGGATTACGATAGATGTAAACATCTGTCATGGCAAGCCTGTTATTCGTGGCCTACGCTATCCGGTTGAAAATATCCTAGAATGGCTGAGTGCCGGCATGAGCATTGATGAAATTTTAGCCGATTACGAGGACTTGGAAAAAGAGGATATTCTTGCTGCATTATTCTCCAAAAATTTATCCGCACTTATTGCGGCATTAGAAATCTATAACTTTGTGGAGATTACACGCTCGACATTGAGAGCAATTCGACTAAAGCACGATCACCATTGAGTCAGATATTCGCTAAACTAAAATCAATAAAGAATCACCACACCCATATCAAATCCCCTATACAAATACTCAGCTTGTTAAACGTAAAGCATGGGTATACACTTAGGCATGATAAAAAGCTTTCGACATAAAGGCATCCAACATTTCTTTGAAACAGGCTCAAAAGCTGGTATTGCCGCCGAGCATGAAAGCAAGTTGGGCAGACAACTACAAGTACTTAATGCTGCCAAAACGCCACAAGAAATGAATGTTATAAACTGGAAACTCCATCCATTGAAAGGCGAACTTGCCAATCACTGGGCAGTTAAAGTTAACGGAAATTGGCGATTAACCTTCACTTTTGAAGGTGAAGACGCCATTTTGATTGATTATCAAGACTATCACTAACAGGACACTAAAATGAGTATGTACAATCCCCCTCATCCTGGCAGTATTTTAAAAGAAGATATCCTACCCGAATTAGACATCAGTATTACCGAGGCCGCTAGTCAATTGGGTGTTTCACGCGTGGCACTATCTCGCGTCATCAATGGCAAAGCCGCTATCAGCGCAGAAATGGCAATACGACTTGAAGCATGGATCAGCGGCCCCACCGCAGAAACCTGGGTACGCATGCAAGCCGAATATGATCTATGGCAAGCGCGTCAAAAAACCACGCTATCTATTACCCCAATTAAAGTACATCATGCCGCCTAAACACCATTAAAACAACAAAAAGCGGCTCTAATACTAATTGGAATAGAATCATTGGCGGCAACTACATTAACCGGTAAAAATTATTCATCGGTATTAGCGATTAAAGATGAGACATTAGCAGAATTAAGGCGAAATCATGAAGAAATTGAAGAGTGGTGGATCATCTTCTTTGGTTACGACTTCAGTAGACTTACTGAGTCAGAAGCGAGATACATCATTAACTCAAAGAAGGATGCTAACGAAATCAGAGATAGAATTATTGCAGAAAGACAAAAAGGATTCTTTTGAAAAAATAAACAAAATATTTGATGAGTTAGGCGTTTTTTAGCAATATCGCTACCATGCAGTAGAATAGTAAGTTTGACTTTATTAGAAAATACTATATTTTCCTCATTTTTGCGTCCTTTCACGACTCCAGTACGCATTTCCTTTTGCTTCCATTCTTTAACGCGTTTTGTATATTAGCTTTTAACTTACGGGAAATTTAAAATGATCTCTAAACGGAAACTAATCACCTTTGATTGGGCCATAAAACGCTTACTCCGCAGTAAAGCTAATTTTGGCATCCTTGAAGGCTTTTTAAGTGAATTACTTAAAGAGAACATCACTATTTTGGATGTACTGGAAAGCGAAAGATATACAGACTGTAGAGTCCATAAATTCAACCGCGTTGATCTAAAAGTACATAATCAAAAGCAAGAAATAATCATCATCGAAATACAATATGATCGAGAATATGATTACTTACAGCGCATATTTTATGCGGTCTCTAAAATAGCCCTAGAACACATGGAAGATA
>CAIQNQ010000283.1 GCA_903873165.1 uncultured Methylococcaceae bacterium
AGTCACCAAAGATGCCCCTAAGTAACACAATTATTCTTTGAGACAGGAGTTGCAAGCTGACGCCCTGCAACGGGTAAGAAGATAATTATTCAGTCCCCCTCTTTAACAAAGAGGGGTTAGGGGAGATTTTATTAGATAAATCCCTCTCTGCCATCTCTTATTACGATTTAACCAAATCCATATCCGACACCTGATTTAACACCAAGACATTCATGTTGCTTATTAGTGACAGGTGCTATGGGTAATCGCTCTTATGGCGTACCCAGAAGCGGTCAGTTTCTGGAATACTTATCAGTTTACCGAACAGGATTTGAAATAGGGTAATGCTACAAAAAACATTGATCATATCGGTCGCATGGAAAATTTACTTCAGATTGACAGATTAATACGCTTCATTCTGAGTGTGGCGCTATAATCTCTGAAGATGATTTTTAAATATTTTTGGACACCTATTTTATGACAGCACTATTATCAAAGCGGATTACGATAGATGTAAACATCTGTCATGGCAAGCCTGTTATTCGTGGCCTACGCTATCCGATTGAAAATATCCTAGAATGGCTGAGTGCCGGCATGAGCATTGATGAAATTTTAGCCGATTACGAGGACTTGGAAAAAGAGGATATTCTTGCTGCATTATTCTCCAAAAATTTATCCACGCTTATTGCGGCATTAGAAATCTATGACTTTGTGGAGATTACCCGTTCGACATTGATTAAACATAAATAACCAGTCCAAGTGGGTAATTATTCAGTCCCCATTGCTTATTATTACACCTCTGCGTATTAACGATTTATTGAAAAAATGACTTAAAATGTCACTCGTCAACTATTCAATGCTGATTAACAAAACAATTACGAACTGAAGCGCAAATAATCTATTTAGCATCAAATTCACAAAATACTCTTACCACTTCTACTTTCATTAGAATTAGACGGCCAAAAAATTGAACATCGAGAAATAAATTTAGACTACAATTCTAACAATTCATTTCTTCAGAGGTATATTGTGCCAACTATTAGTATGTTTTACGGCATCATTATTCAGATGTACTGGGATGAGCATGCACCTCCTCACTTTCACACCAGCTATGCTGAATATAAGGCAATTGTAAGCATTAAAGACTTATGTATCCTTGAAGGTACTTTGCCTCGGCGTGCTACACAACTTGTTTTAGACTGGGCTGAATTACATCAAGCTGAATTATTAGCCGACTGGGATTTATGTCAAGAAAACCAACACCCGAATCCTATTGAACCTTTAAAATAAGAAAAACTCACTTTATGTATTGGGATGTATTAGAAGTAAAATATATTGCTGGACGTGAATTAGCGGTTCGATTTGCCGATGGCCTTGCTGGAGTTTTGTATATCGATCGCTCTTTTTGTACAGGGGTCTTTGAGCCATTACAAAATGATGAATTAGTGGGCCATGCTATTGTTAATAATGGAGTTCTAATGTGGCCGAATGGATTAGATTTAGCACCAGACACCATGTACAAAGAAATAAAACGTAACCCTAATCACCGTTACGAACTGAGGCGCAAATAATATATTTAGCATCAAATTCACAAAATCCTCTTACCACTTCAACTTAACCACTCAGATTATCAAGACTACCATTAACAGGACGTAATTATTTAATCACGCTAATCCAGCGCGTGCTTGACGAGGTCAAGCATGACCGTTTTATATTTTCACCCCATAAAACAATACGTATCCTAATTTACAAATAAAAACATTGGGTTATTGTATAAAGAAAGCTACAATGCGGACACAGTCGGTGCGATCATAAAAGCTTGATTCTACCAAATTATCCGCTTTTAATTTATAGGTAATTTAAAATGATCTCTAAACGGAAACTAATCACCTTTGATTGGGCCATAAAACGTTTACTCCGCAGTAAAGCTAATTTTGGCATCCTTGAAGGCTTTTTAAGTGAGTTACTTAAAGAGAACATCACTATTTTGGATGTACTGGAAAGCGAAAGATATAAAGATTGTAGAGTCCACGAATTCAACCGCGTTGATCTAAAAGTACATAATCAAAAGCAAGAAATAATCATCATCGAAATACAATATGATCGAGAATATGATTACTTACAGCGCATATTTTATGCGGTCTCTAAAATAGCCCTAGAACACATGGAAGATA
>CAIQNQ010000284.1 GCA_903873165.1 uncultured Methylococcaceae bacterium
TGATACTACTCTATTTGGTGAGTATATTTACGTCTACGATATTTTAATTAATCAATATATTCATGATAAAAAACTTAAACTTACAGTAAGTGAAACTATTGTAGCCATGATAGAAATAGGTGTTTATAAAATGGGGCATGTGAAACAAGTTGAACAGCTTTGTGATCTTTAAAAAGATTCCTGTTAATCAACATCATATTAGTTGGGATTAATACATAATTTAATTTTATTTAAACGCAAGATGGCGCCAAAGGTAAGTTGGTCATCCTAATCTATTCTAACCGGCAGTTTTGTTTGTTCTTCATTTGTCGCGATTAAGCGTGCCGCTGCTTTGTAGTTTTTTCGATCATGTGTTTGGCGATGTATAAGAGAGGATGTAGCCCATTAATGGGCAATATACGGCTAGTCTGATAAAAGTTTTGCTGGGGTTGTAATTTCATTAAGAATAAATATCTTGCATTAATATAACACAGGAATATACTGGTAATCAGTATTTATTAAGAGGTAGGTGGACAGTGTTATTTGAATGGGATGCAAATAAAAATGAACTTAATCTACAAAAACATGGCATTGATTTTTCTATGGCTATCGGGGTATTTGATGACCCAAATCGTATTGAAGAGGATAGTACTCAACCCGAGCAAGGTGAAATTCGTTTAAGAACGATGGGTGTGGTGGGTTCTGCTTTGTTAGTGTTGACGGTTATTTATACAAATAGGGGTTCGCATAAAAGGATTATTTCAGCGCGACCGGCAAGTAAGGCTGAAAGACTCAGATATATGAGTTTTATTCATTAAATCTATAAGAATGATAGGTAGTAATTATTATGACTATAACAGTTGAACGAAAAAATGGTGTTACGGTACAGCTTATGCAAGATGGCTCTCAGCAAGTGCTTGCTGATAAAACAGATTGGGCACGGTTAAATGCTTTAAGTGAAGTGGAGATTGAGGCGGCGGCTGAGGCCGACTTAGAGAATCCTTTATTAACTGATGCGGAACTAAAGCAGTTTCGTCCGGTACCTAATCCTAAAGAAATTCGTAAACGTTTAAATATGACGCAACTGCAATTTTCTCAGCAATTTGAGTTGCCTTTAGGCACGCTTAGAGATTGGGAACAGGGTACGCGTGAGCCAGATAGTGCGGCTAAATCTTATTTGCGCGTGATTGCGAAGAACCCGCAAGGGGTTATTCAGGCTTTGCATTCTTAATAAGAGTGTGTCTGCATTTGTTTGAGCCGTAGGCGCAGCCGGAAGCGAGTTTTAAATACGGCCCTAATGAACCCCGCAGGGATGCGGGGGCGGGCAGGACGCCCGCTACATACGTTGTTCCCTAATGCGCCGTCGTACACAAAATACCTGACATCCACATCTAATCTTATCAATGTTAATGCCGCACGAATGCAGCCTTGCAACTGTATTTGGAAAGGCGACAACGTAACGTCTTTTTTGTTTTTATTAACACTGCCTTTGGGTCTGCCAGGTTTGGGGTTTTTAGGCATAACGGCTTTGGGCGCACTTTTCTGGATATCACCACGCACTAATTGTTCGGTGATTAAAGGGTAAGCCGTCCTCGTTTCGACAGACAGTAATGACAAGTTTAAAAAACATATAGTTTTCTGCACCTGTTGTTTTATGAGTTGCCAGCGTAGCATCGGCCAATCTATTTTCTCTTTAAAAAACCGTTGCACGATCCGATAGCTTCCGCCTTTTTCAGTCCAGCGCGACAGGCCTAGCATCGTTACGCGACCCATCATCGACAACAGGGCATCAATAATCAGGGTCATCTGCTTTAGGGTGCGTCCTGTTAAGTGTGGACTCAGAGTATTCTACCTTCCCTGGCATTTCTACTTACGCCAATATTTAAAAATCGCTCATATAAATTGGCGAAGGTATTGCGTCCCACAAAGCATTTTTTAAGGATAAATATTCATAACCTAAACTGACTAAGTGCAATATGCAGGGGATTTTTACCCGCGAGTCTTCGTTAAATTTCATATTTATACTTAAAGAGAGGCAACCACTAAATAATACTTATCTTAAGCGAAGAACACTTTAAAAAACCACTTAGCGTCTATTTCTATTATTACGCTTTATAGGAATTCTGATTACTGGCGGTGGTGGCTCATCATCTTCATCTTCATCCTCCTCCTCATAATCATAATCATAATCATATAGAAGTGATCGTGATTCTTCCCAAGCAGACCCCATAAAGTTTTTTATTAGTCCTCCTAACCTAATAACAACAACGGTTGCCAAAATGGCTGCAGGAATCAGAGCATCGACCAATTGGATGGTTGGAATGAAAAAAACCATAAGGTTTGCCATACCAATGCACACGCCAACTGATATCAGGGCGATTATCAACAAAACCAGCAAAATAAGAGACATAAGAAAGATTACTTTAGACATGGATATCAAATAGAATAATTAAAATACAGCTGATTATATTACCATTACTTGATTCGAATCGACTATCTTAATGGCAACTGTCACTGAAATACGCAAATGATAAAAAATTATCCTGGGAGAAAATTAATACATGAGAATACAACTTGACAATCGTGAGAAAAAATTAATTCATGAATACTGGTACGCAGCACCAAAAGAAATGCAAGTTCAATTATTGAATATCCGAAGAAAAACCATAGACATAGAGTATGAGGAGCTTCAAGATTTAATTGGATATTTGGCAGCGGAGTGTAACCATTGTAGAAATAAAAAATTAGCTGCCGAACTTAATGAACTATGTGATCGATTAGAATGCGAGCTTTAAAAGCTTATAGCCCTTCAATAAAGACCGCAAATTTCTTAGTCATCCTCCACAAAATTTATCAAATTCTTTACGAAGAAATACTGTTGATTTTGAACAATGTGTCAATATAATATCAAGTGTGATATTAGCTACAAAGTAAACAAAATTAATAGAAGTTAGCAAAGGCAATATTATGACCTGCCACAACGTAATTATTCACAGCCCTATAAGAATTCCCCCGACTTTTTTCATTAAATGATAGACTTTTGCCATACAAACATCCCCTTAAGCAATGAAACTGAGCGATCACGATTTACGACAAATTGATGAAGAGAGAATCAAAACTCTCTCGGAAACGACTGTCAAAAGTTTATCGATTACGTTACTCAACGATCTTAAAGAAGCAAGGGAACGGTTAAGTCAAA
>CAIQNQ010000285.1 GCA_903873165.1 uncultured Methylococcaceae bacterium
TGATACTACTCTATTTGGTGAGTATATTTACGTCTACGATATTTTAATTAATCAATATATTCATGATAAAAAACTTAAACTTACAGTAAGTGAAACTATTGTAGCCATGATAGAAATAGGTGTTTATAAAATGGGGCATGTAAAGCAGATTGAACAGCTTTGTGATCTTTAAAAAAGTTCTTGTTAATCAATATAATTATTATTAGGTTTGATTCCAAATGATTATTTTCACTAAACATTCTAATCTTTCATTTTGCGCAGTTCTGATGGAATGCGTGAGGAAGTATTGTTAAAATAGAAGTATACATTTATATAAAATTTTAGATATACTATTGCTTCTCATAATAGTCATATTTGACTTCGGCTGGATTGTTTTGTCATGGCATTAAAGTTTTACGATAGCCCATTCCACGTTACTCATACTGAAGAAGTAGCAAATAAAATGGTCATTAAAGTTGATCTGTCTATTATGCTCAGCAAGTTAATTGCAGATAGAAACTGGACTCAGGCAGAAGCGGCTGAATTCTTGGGCGTAAAGCAATCACGCATTTCTGATTTAATGAATGCAAAAATTGAGAAGTTTACGATTGATGCTATGTTCGATATGTTGGATAAATTAGGCTTTAAAATTACCTGGTCTATGCCGTCACAACAAAAAGCCACGATGCAGATTAAAAAGGCTAAAGTGAAAACAGCGCATAACATTAACTTAGTTACTTCTTAACTCAGCTAATAAATCTTTTAAGCGTTGCTCTGCTACTTTCATAGCCTGTCTATCCACGCCATTTGTGGTTTTTGTAAAAGAATGTAACACGATCACGGTATCTAAATACTTGGTCACATAAACGCATCGAAAAGCGGGACTTCCATTCTTTTTTAATTCAATAACGCCTTGCCCTACGCTATCAAGGTAGTTGATAGGTAATGCGGGAGTCTGGCCAAATTGAATTTTCCTTAAGTCTTTACCGAACTCATCTTGAATATGCCCGGGCATTTCTTTATATTCTTTTTCAGCCGCATCGCTAACAAATGCAAATTTTTTCATGTGGTTAAATAGTTAGATCAAGCTATTTCAGTTGGGATTAACGCGTTAATCGGTATTATACGATTAGTATGAATAATGTTTTGTTTGATGTGAGATGTTATAGCGGGATTTTAATGAGTGGTTATCAGTTTCTTAAAGTAAAAAATCCTTCATGGTGTTTAGATTTGATGGAATGCGTGAGGGGTATCGTTGCTTAAATAGTAGTCATTGTATGGATAATGCTACATTTCATGATTTGTCCTGTTGTTTTTATTTGGTTGGCGAAGCTACGCTTGTTTGAGCTGTAGGCGTAGCCGAAAGTGAGTTTTAAACACAGCCCTAACGAACCCCGCAGGGATGCGGGGGCGGGCAGGACGCCCGCTACATAAAACAGAAGCCAGCGGCGAAAAGACAGCCCGGGGGTTGGGGCTGGAAGCCCCATTTAACGCCAGAGCGGGAATTAACAATATTAATGCCATTTTACATAGTGCAGATTATGCGACTTTGAACCGCCGGCGCTTTTCCGGCGGGGCAATTTTGCATAATGCCCCTGTGCATTATGTATATTGGCATGATGTTGTGTTTTCCCGCACCTTTGCTTGAGCTGTAGGCGTAGCCGGAAGCGAGTTAAAACAGGGTCTTTACTGCAAGACTGCATAAGCAATAAACCATTGCAGCGCCTTTCTGCTGTGGTTTAGTGCGCTGCTTAACTAACTGCGAAGCCACTTTAGAGGTGTAAAACCTTTCAGTGCTGGTTTTTGCGCTGTTTGGTTTTATGCCGAGTTAGATGGGGCTTTTTAATTTCTTATTAACGCGACATATCTATTAGCATCTACCAATGTTTTCGGTATTGAGAATAAAGAGACCAATTATCTTTATTTTTTTCATCTATAATTTGTACAAGGTATTTCATGTTGTGTTGACATCATAATTGACTCAATGCACTATTTATAAAAGATTCTAAGCAACTTTCATACATTAAAATTTTACTATTTTTTTATGACTAAAACTACAGAAGATGAGCTCAAGAAGTTGATTCTTGATGATGACTTTACAAGTTTACAGAGCCTCGTAAATGAGGAAGTAAATCTTATGGATATTCTGAGGGTGTCGCATAAAGAACTTCAGCATTCGAATTTTTTAGCCTGGTTTTTTGATCCAAATGGAAGTCATAATTTGGGTGATTTTGCTTTAAAAGAATTTATCAAAATTTACTTTAAAGAAAATGAATTTATAGATTTAGGAACACATGCGAGCTTGTCAGTTTTCGATTTTATCCAATTAGATTTTGATGATCTTGAAATACGGAGAGAATATAAGAATATAGATTTAGTCTTTCTTTCTGAGAAAAATAAATTTTGTATCGTGATTGAAAATAAAATTTATTCTAATGAGCAAAAAGGCCAACTAGAAAAATATAGGACTCAAATTGAGAATGAGTATTCTGATTTTAAACATAAGATATACATCTATTTATCACTTGAAGATCAAGAGATTTCAGAAAGTGAAAGACCTCATTATGTTCAATTAAATTATGGTCACATAATAAAGCTTATTGAGCAGATCCTTTCTAATCAACGTATTAATCTTGCAGTTAAAACAAGATTTGTATTTGAACAATACTTGCAGACATTAAAATCTATGTGTAATCAAAATGATGAAATAAATCAAATAGCTCAGCAACTTTATAAAAAATATAAATCCGCTTTCGATTTGGTATTTAAATATGCTGGCCCAAGTGATGGAACAGAAATTTGGAATAAAATACAAGAACTAATAAATAATAAAAGTGAAGTTAGACCATTTAAAAGTAGTAAAACATACATACGATTTCAACCTGATTTTTTTTATAACAATCTAAATGATTTAAAGAAAATTGGTTTTGTATCACCCGATGATGATTTGAGTAATAACGTGATATTCCTTTTTGAATTTAATGTGAGAACTGATCGAGTTACTTTTGACTTTAGAATTGGTCAAGGTGATCAAGATATAAGATCACGACTTTACAAAATGTATGAAAAACATCGTGGTATTTTTAATAAAGTCGTTAAAGCCAATAAGATACTAAGTAATCATTGGCACTTGGCTTTCCAAAAAAATATACTTACATCTAAGGATATTGATAAATATCGTGAAAATGATGATTTTAGTGAAATTGAAGGAATTATAGAGGAAAAATGCCAAGAGTTATTTAGCGTTGATTTACCGAAGATCATTAAGTGTTTTGATAATGTTTTAAAAGACTCAATAGATAAAAGTTAAAACAACAAAACCCAGAAAGAATTAAAACCTTTTAGCGCCGTTGTTTGCGCTGTTGGATTTTATGCCGACTTAGATAGGCTTTTAAATCGCTTTGCATTGTATGAACTTGGCTTATTAAAGCCAAATTTCGACGATGGTTCTGTCATCTTCTGGACTTCTTTGTAAACAGACGGCTACCCACTTAAAGCGGGACAAAATAAGCGCTCGTTGGCAAAATCCTGTATTATGCGACAATGATTAAAAAAACAAAATAACCCAAGAAATACGCGCAACGAGCAGACTAATTTTCACTGAAATAGCCCATCATGGCA
>CAIQNQ010000286.1 GCA_903873165.1 uncultured Methylococcaceae bacterium
AGCACTAAGTAGTCGTAATAAAGTATGTTCAATAACTGTTTTATCTGCGAGTTCCAAGTATTGTTTAGGTCTATCGGCGTTCATACGCTTACCGACACCCGCCGCAGGAACCACGGCCCAAAATTTTATAACCGTTGTCATTTGTTTTGTTTTTCCAATGCATCCAAGCGGTCATGTAAACGAGTCAGCTCCTTAAGAATTTTACTTTCTTCTACCTCTATGTGATTCACATCTTGCTCAAGTGAACGTACGTCATGCCCCCAAGCATCAATATTTTTACCAATTAAATTAGCTGATAATAAAGCAGTGAACATAGAGAAAAGCACTAACCCAAATAAAATTAAAGCGGCTGATAAAACTCGCCCCAAGAAAGAAGTAGGTACCACATCTCCAAAGCCCACATGAGTCATCGTCACCCATGCTGACCAAATGCCATCTAATAAACTATGGATATTTGCGTCGAGTATATATAGTAAAACCCCTGCACCTACTGATACTGCTAAGGCCAATATTAATAAATTGAATAAATGTTGTTTATTACTCAACGCACTAAGAACTGTTTTTAATAACGCTAACGCGTCTTTAATAGTTTCTAATATATTCATAATAATTAACTTAAATCTGATAATTAAATAGATAAAACAAATTTATATACGGCTCTAACAATGCAACACATTTAAGTGTATAAAAACACTGTGCCGCAGAAACAGAAAAGGCGACAATCCAAAAGTGCTTAACACTCTTAGCTTGTCGCCCTTTAAGCTGTTATACAATCATTCAAGCACCTGAAAAAAGGTTTCACCCTCTCTAATCATGCCCAATTCATTTCTGGCCCGCTCTTCAATCGCTTCCTGTCCCTTTCTTAAATCTTCAACTTCGGCATAAAGTGCCTTATTTCTGAGGCTCTTTTCTTCGACCTCTTTTGTTAAATCATTAAGTTGTTGCTGGTATGCGTTTATCTGCTCAATTCCGCCATCACCATACCAAAGTCGATATTGCAAAAGACCAATCAACAAAATTACAATGACCAGTAGAATTTTCATGACATTACAATCAAGCTAAGCGCTCAGTGCGGTAGTTTATTAAATCCATACACTGAGCGTTTATCAAAAAAGTAGCTTAAAGCTTTCTAAATGCACTATGACCAGCGTATCTAGCCAAGCTACCTAATTCTTCTTCAATTTTCATTAAACGGTTGTACTTAGCAACACGGTCAGAACGACTCAAAGAACCGGTTTTAATTTGACCAGTGCCAGTAGCCACTGCTAAATCAGCAATAGTAACGTCTTCAGTTTCGCCTGAACGATGAGACATAACCGCTGTATAAGACGCTTTATGTGCCATATCAATCGCTGCAAACGTTTCAGTTAACGTACCGATTTGGTTTACTTTAATTAAGATTGAATTAGCAATATCTCTTTCAATCCCTTTTTGTAAGATTTTGGGGTTGGTTACGAATAAATCGTCACCGACTAATTGAATACGGCTACCCAATTTCTCAGTGATTAATTTCCAACCATCCCAATCATTTTCGTCAAAACCATCTTCAATGCTGATAATTGGATAACGATCTACCCAATCCACGAAAAAGTCAGCCATTTGAGCCGATGTGTAAGTTTTGCTTTCTGACACTAAGTCATAGATACCATCAGAGTAGTATTCAGAAGCTGCTGCATCTAAACCTAAGAAAATATCAACACCTGGTTTAAAACCAGCTTGTTCAATCGCTTGTAAAATAACGCTGATAGCTTCTTCGTTTGAAGATAGGTTTGGTGCAAAGCCGCCTTCATCACCGACAGTCGTTGCCAAGCCTTTTGATTTTAAAACTTTGCTTAAGTTATGAAAAACCTCAGCACCGTAACGGATCGCTTCACGGAAAGTAGGCGCACCTACAGGTAAAATCATGAACTCTTGTAAGTCAACGCTGTTGTCCGCGTGTGAACCACCGTTGATAATGTTCATCATCGGTACAGGTAAAATAAATTCACCTGATTTGTTTAAGTGACGGTATAAAGGTTGACCTGCTTCTTTAGCAGACGCATGAGCCGCCGCCATAGAAACCGCTAATAAAGCATTAGCACCTAAACGCGCTTTAGTGTCAGTACCATCAAGCTCGATCATAACTTTATCAAGCGCAGCTTGATCATTAACATCTAAACCGATAACCGCATCGCGGATTTCAGTTTTAACATTGTTAACTGCGTTTAATACGCCTTTACCTAAATAACGTGCTTTATCACCATCACGTAATTCGATAGCTTCACGCTCACCTGTTGAAGCACCAGACGGTACCATTGCACTACCCACAACACCAGAAGCTAATACTACATCTGCTTCCACAGTTGGGTTACCGCGTGAATCTAAAACTTCTCTTGCACGAATATCTACTATTGCAGCCATTTTGTTTCCTATAAGGTTGTTTCTATCAGAGTCTGTGCTTTAACAGCTCTGTCGATGGTTAATAAAACTTCTAATAATTCTTGCATTCTATACAAAGGCCACGCATTAGGGCCATCACTTAACGCTTTAGATGGATCAGGATGCGTTTCCATAAACAAGCCAGATATCCCAGCAGCAACCGCCGCCCTCGCTAAGATAGGCACAAACTCACGTTGACCACCTGAGCTAGTTCCTTGACCTCCAGGTAATTGTACTGAATGAGTTGCGTCAAAAACGACAGGACATCCTGTATCTCTCATCACTGCTAAAGAACGCATATCTGACACTAAATTGTTATAGCCAAAGGATACACCACGTTCACAAACCATAATGTTTTCATTCCCTGTTGCCTTAGCTTTATTAGCGACATGTACCATATCCCAAGGTGCAAGAAATTGGCCTTTTTTGATATTAACGGGGATACCTTGTTTAGCGACTTCTTGGATGAAATTGGTTTGTCTGCATAAAAAAGCCGGTGTTTGCATTACGTCTACTACACTCGCCACTTCGGCTAAAGGCGTATCTTCGTGGACATCTGTCAAAACAGGTACACCGATTTGTTGCTTAACTTTACTTAAAATATCTAAGCCTTTATCGATCCCTAAACCTCTAAAACTCTCATGCGAAGAACGATTTGCCTTATCAAAAGAAGATTTATAAATAAAAGGGATATTTAAGGTCGCTGCTAGTTCTTTCAAGTAACCTGCTGTATCTAGGGCTAATTGCTCACTTTCAATGACACAAGGCCCCGCAATTAAGAAAAAAGGCTGATCTAGCCCTACTTTAAAACCACATAATTCCATTAAACTGAACCCTTTTGATGTTGAGAAGCTGCTACGACAAAACCTGAAAATAGCGGATGGCCTTTTCTGGGTGTAGAAGTAAATTCTGGATGAAATTGACAAGCTAGAAACCAAGGGTGATCGACTATTTCAATCACTTCAACTAAGCGACCATCCATTGACTTGCCTGAGAAACGCATCCCGGCTTTTTCTAGTCGCTCAAAGTATTGACTATTAAACTCATAACGGTGGCGATGTCTTTCAGTAATCACGTCTTTTTGATACAAACTAAACGCCAGTGAGTCGGGTTGTAGACGGCATTGCTGCCCTCCTAAACGCATTGAACCGCCCAAATCCGAATTCTCATCACGTACTTCAATTTGACCGCTTTCGGCCATCCATTCCGTAATTAAGCCAATCACTGGGTGCGGAGAGGTCGGTAAAAATTCAGTACTATGCGCACCTTCCAGACCAGCAACATCCCGCGCAAATTCAATCACAGCGGCTTGCATTCCTAAACAAATACCTAAATAAGGAACTTTATTCTCACGAGCATAACGCACAGTGGCAATTTTGCCTTCAACACCGCGTTCGCCAAAGCCACCAGGCACTAAAATGGCATCTATACCTTTTAAGCAGGCAACGCCTTCATCTTCTATGCGCTCTGAGTCTATATAATTAAGATTAACCTTGGTGCGTGATGAAATGCCTGCATGTATTAAGGCTTCATTCAGTGATTTATAGGCATCAGAGTGGTCGACATATTTGCCAACGATGGCAATACTTACCTCTTTTGCTGGATTAGCCAAAGCATCTACTACATTTGTCCATTCTGATAAATCTGCTGGACTGGCATTGAGTCTTAATTTGTTAACGACAATATCATCTAAACCTTGCTCATGTAATAACAAGGGGATTCGGTAAATAGTATCGGCATCTACTGCTGATATGACAGCTTTTTCTTCTACGTTAGTAAATAACGCAATTTTACGACGTTCTGCTAAAGGAATAGGCTGCTCTGATCGACAAATTAAAATATCAGGCTGGATACCAATAGCACGTAATTCCTTTACAGAATGTTGAGTGGGCTTGGTTTTTATCTCGCCAGCAGAACGGATGTAAGGCACTAACGTTAAATGTATAAACAATGATCGTTCTGCACCTAATTCAAAACGCATCTGCCGAATCGCTTCCATAAAGGGTAATGACTCAATATCACCCACAGTACCACCCACCTCAATCAAGGCGACATCCATTCCTTCTGCACTTAAATACACTCGGCGTTTAATTTCATCAGTGATATGTGGAATGACTTGGACGGTTGCGCCTAAGTACTCACCTTTACGTTCTCGACGTAACACACTGTCATAAACCTGACCTGCCGTAAAATTATTCTTTTTAGCCATTGTGGTTTTAAGAAACCGCTCATAATGACCTAAGTCCAAATCAGTTTCCGCACCATCTTCAGTAACGAACACTTCGCCGTGTTGAAAAGGACTCATCGTACCGGGATCAAGATTAATATAGGGATCTAACTTGGTCATAGTAACTTTAAGGCCGCGAGCCTCAAGAATGGCAGCAAGTGACGATGCAGCAATGCCCTTGCCTAACGATGAAACAACACCGCCAGTAATGAAAATGTATTTTGTCATTTAAAGTATGGAGTTTAGAGAAAAACTGCGTGCAGCTAATGTAAAACAACACTATTTTAATCGACAATGGTCTTGTCGTCATTGTCTTTATTTATTCAAAGCTCCAAAGTTTAAAAATAAACACACTTTTTTTACCTTAAATTTGAACCTTTTTAGCTTTTCTTGCAATTAATACGAGATAAAGATAAATTTATTTAGGATCAACCTACCAAAAAAATAAATAAAGGTTGATAAGTAGTATAAAAATAATAAATTAACAACAACTTAAGTACATTAAGAAGATTAAAACAGGACACATTAATCATGATTCGCATTAAAGAACTTACTCAAGAGCAAAGAGACGCTTTAGAAAACATGAAAAAAAATCATCAAGGCCACATGCCACGCATGAGGGCTCATGCAGTTTTATTAAGTGAAACGGGGTTTGAAGTTCAAGAGTTATCTAAAATATTTGGTGTATGTAGACAAACTACCGCAACTTGGTTGAAATCTTGGAATAAAGCAGGTTTGGCTGGCCTAGAGGATAAACCCAGAAGTGGTCGTCCTCCTCGTAAAACCCAAACAGCATAAGGCATATTAGTAAAACCTCATCTACTAAAAAGGCTTTAAAATCATTTATAACTTTTTAACCGACATTCCGCACCCCCTGCTATTCAGAATTAGCATATAAGAGAACATAACGCTCACCGAGTAAGTTAAGCAGTTGATGATGGAAAGCGTTGCAGTTCAGTACGATGCTTCGGACATTGTCGCAGACTAGCACATGGA
>CAIQNQ010000287.1 GCA_903873165.1 uncultured Methylococcaceae bacterium
AGAAAACACCCAAAGTCTAGAAACGCTAACTTCTTTACAGCAAGCGCAGCAAGTGGGGTTTGCGTTAGGGCATTTTCATTGTTTGGTCAGTGATCTTAATACTGATGACCTGTGCGATACGTTGCCTGGCTTTCATATTGCACCAAGCTATCTGGCTGATTATCAAAGAGTATTAAATGCTTATAAAGGTGAGTTTAATGACTTAAGTGAGTTTTGCCGTGCTTATATTGCTCAGCATGAACATTGGGTATCCGTTTTAGAAAATGCTAAACGTCAGGGTGAGTTAACCTTAAGAGTGATTCATGGTGATCCAAAATTAAATAATTTTTTGTTTGATAAGGATACTCAAGCCATTGTTAGTCTGATTGATTTGGATACGGTTAAGCCAGGTTTGGTGCATTATGACATTGGCGATTGTCTGCGCTCTGCGTGTCATCAATCAAGTAATAATGAGTTTAGTTTGGAAATCTGCCAAGTTATCCTTGAGAGTTATTTAGCCGAGGTGAAAAGCTTTTTTTCTGCAGCGGATTATGCGTATTTGTTTGCTGCTATTCAGTTGATTCCATTTGAATTGGGTATGCGCTTTTATACCGATTACTTAGCAGGTAATCAGTATTTTAAGGTGACTGATCCAGATCAAAACTTACATAGAGCCGTCGCGCAATTTAAATTATCTGCCAGCATTTGTCGCCAAGAAGCGGCTATAAAGGCCATTATTGATCGTTTGCAAGCATCATGAGTCCATTAAGTTTAGCTGAATTATTACAGGTGTTTCCCTATTCAGGAGAGCTGATGTGGATAGGCCTTAGGCCCGGCAAAGGTGAGCCGATGCTTAGGGTCGATGAGGTGTTAGTGGATACCCAATCGGGTTTAATCGGTGATCGGTATCAGGGTAATAGTGGGCGTAGACAAGTTACATTATTACAGTATGAGCATTTAGCTGTGTTGGAATCCATGTTAGGTAAAGTGATCCCTCCCGAAGTGTTACGCAGAAATTTGCTGATAAAAGGGCTTAATTTATTGGCCTTAAAAAATTGCCATTTTAAGATGGGTACTGCGGTATTTCAAATGACAGGCTTGTGTCATCCGTGTTCAAAGATGGAAACTAAATTAGGTCCAGGTGGCTATAATGCCATGCGTGGTCATGGTGGTATTAACGCACAGGTTTTACAAGGCGGTAAAATTAGCGTTGGTGATAAGTTAATCGTATTACAATGAGTTGGTTTTTTAATCCGTTTTGCATTTATGATTTGATGCTAGTGTTTTTACTTGCTGGACAAGTTTTAATAATTAACTTACGATTCACTCAATTTTAATTGCTATCAGAATACATTATTATGAAAAAAATTTTTAGTTTCACCATTTTATTGTCGTTATTGGCGGGCAGTCCAATGGCTAATGCGCAGAGTCCACAAGCGGCTGATCCTCTGTTTGTGTTGTTAGATGTGGTGGTTTATAGACCCGTAGGCGTGGTTGCCACCGCAGTGGGTACGACTGTATTTGCTGGCATCAGTCCATTACTTGCTTTAGCATCAATTCCAAAGCCACATGACGCGTTTCAAAAAACCGCCAAGATTTTAGTACTTGCACCAGCGGCTTATACTTTTTTAAGGCCTGTGGGTGATAAAGGCTTTCCTTATGATGAGCCCGTAGATAGGCATCTAAATGACTCACCAGATGTTAATACGACGCTTGCAGTGCCAGCCCCTGTTGTCGCTACACCAGCACCGAGTGTTAAGCCACTTGAAGTTAAGCCTGCAATTGTTAACGGTTTATAATTTTAGATATTTGCAAAATGAAGTTGGACTGAAATCCGCTGGGGGTTAGTATGAATCCAGTCATCTGGCTGGAATTTGCTTATCGGAAAATTCACGGTTTGGTTGGGTTGGGTAAGGCATGATCGTCTTGTAACGACCCACTGCCGACATTGATAGTATTAATTTCATTGCCTGCTGTAGTCTTCATAGCAGCCATTGGCCTTAACATTTTTCAACGTGATCGATTTTTTGTAAATCTCCTAAATAACTGAAATAAAAGATCAAAGACTCTTTATTTATAATGTTATCCACAGGTTTTATGCATAAATCAATGTTGCACAAAGGGTAAGATTTGCAACATGCTTTTTCTGGTTTATACGTCAATAACAAATGGCTATTTATCTAAAATGCGAGTTTACTGATCCGTCGGTGGTGGAGCAAATTTTGGATTAGGTGCGGGCGGTTCTTTTGGTGATACAGGTAGCCCATTATGCATACGCCATCCTTCATCTATAATTTTTGGTACTGGTAGTTTCCTATCTATGTACCATTGTCTAGAATTGTTAGTAACTTCTTTACCTTGTTCTCGCCATATCCTTTCGGCGAAACGCTGTCTTTTCTCTTCTTTGCGTTTCATAGCTTGAAATTCCGCTTCTTCTTTCGCGCTAAACTTTTCAGTTTCTGCAAATGCAATTGAACACGAAAAACAAAGCATAACCAGAAAAACAAGAATATTACTCATATATTTATCAACTTTAGTTTGCGATTTCATTTCAAGATAGTTTAAGTTTTGCAACAGACAGACTTATTCATAAAAAATAGTTCTACTCTTTTCACTTAAGAGACGGAAAACCTGTTTTCCACTTAAGTTCTGGAAGAGCTGTTTTGTCTAAACAATAATACGGGATTGGGATTAGCGGATTTTGGTCTTTTTCCTCTTCCTCACAAGTTTTACGCCGAACTGGCTCCTTTGTTATTGACTGAATCTCTTTTTGCCGCATAGAAATTTTTTCTGCTTCCTCTTTTCTTTTTTCCTCTAGCCTTTCATTTTCAGCCGCTTGCATTCGTCTCAAAACTTGGGCGGCCTGGGCTCTATATTCGGCAGCTTCCGCTTCACGTATTTTATCTAATTCTTTTTGCCGTCTTTCATAGAATTCAGACTCTTCATGACGTTTTTCCTTATATAGCTGATACCTTTTTTCTTTCTCTGCATCGAACTTTTCAGTATCAGCAAAAGAAATTGAACTAGAAAAACAAAACATCACCAGAAGAACAAGAATATTACTCATAAAATCCTACTCACCATAATATTATTAGAATACTTGTAAAGCCCTATATAAGGTTCGCCGTGACACATTGAGCGATTTAGCTACGGTGTCGTGATGTTCACCCTGTTCAATCAACTTTTTGGCGTGTTCGATCTGTTGTGGGGTCAACTTTGATTTTCGCCCCATCTTTACGCCACGGGCAACCGCCGCCGCCCTTCCTGCTTTTGTCCGTTCCTGAATTAGCGACCGTTCAAGTTCGGCCAGTATGCCGACCATTTGCCACATAGCGCGACCTGTCGGGGTGGTGTCTATGGCTTCAGTTACCGACTGGAACGCTACCTCTCGTGATTTTTAGTTCATCCAAGAGGCCTATCAAATCATGGAGTGAGCGGCCTAGCCGGTCGAGCTTCCAAACGACAAGCGTATCATCCTTATTCAGAGCCTTGAGGCATTTGGTCAATTCAGGCCGTTTGACCCGACATTCCGCACCCCCTGCTATTCAGAATTAGCATATAAGAGAACATAACGCTCACCGAGTAAGTTAAGCAGTTGATGATGGAAAGCGTTGCAGTTCAGTACGATGCTTCGGACATTGTCGCAGACTAGCACATGGA
>CAIQNQ010000288.1 GCA_903873165.1 uncultured Methylococcaceae bacterium
AATCTTCCAACAATAATGAATCTTTAAATCTCTAGCGAAATCTTCTGGGATGGTCTTGAGTGTAATATCTTCTAATCTAAAATCGACCAAGGCCTCAGCATCCATCTTAAATTTCCTAAAATTGGTAGAAAAATATAACACGCCATCAGAGGCTAACAAAGTCATCGCATTTGTAATCAATTGCACATAATCACTTTGAATATCAAAAGCATCTTCCATGCGCTTTGAGTTAGAAAAAGTCGGTGGATCAAGAAAGATTAAATCATAATTGGCATGTTCAGATTGACTGGCTTCTGTAACCAGCCTTGCTTGATCTGCCAACCACTCTAAACAATCCGCTTGAATAAACTCATGCGCCCCCGACACACTATTTTGTGCCAGATTATTTTTAGCCCATTGCAAATAGGTATTCGACATATCAACCGTGGTGGTAGCTTTAGCCCCACCGATTGCCGCATGAACTGTTGCACTACCGGTGTAAGCAAACAAGTTTAAGAAACGTTTATCCTTAGCTTGCTGTTGAATCAATAAACGTACGGGGCGATGATCTAAAAATAAGCCTGTATCGAGATAATCTTCAAAATTGACTAATAGTTTGCAGCCACCTTCTTCAACTATATGAAAACGACCTTGTTCACTGTGTTTCTCGTATTGCTCCGTGTTTCTTTGCTTACGGCGAATCTTTAAAATGACTTGCTCAGTATCAACGCCTAATACCCCTGGAATCTCTGCCAACAAGCCGGCTAAGCGCTGATCGGCCTTTTGCTGATCTATGGTCTTGGGTGGCTCATATTCCTGCACGATTACCCAAGTTTTATCACTCTGATACAAATCAACCGCCGCTGAATATTCAGGCAAATCCGCATCATAAAGCCGATAACAACTCACGGCATTTTGTTTAGCCCATTTAGATAATTTTTTGATATTCTTTTTTAAACGGTTAGCAAAATCTACCGCGCCTATTTCAATAGTAGGCGTCTCTTCAATCTGCTCAACCACTTTATCAACCGTCTCATAAACCTCTGCAGAGGGTTTATTTTCCGTGACGGATTCCAGTCTTTTAATAGCCTCTAAAACTGTTCTTGATGGCCCTGTTGATTCAGAAACAGGAGCGCTATGATGACTAAGCGCCAGCACATTGGCGATGCGTTCTTCTTGATTTCTCGCTTTAGGGATAAAGAATTTTTTCTCGATGATATTAAAGCGCAATAACTTACATTCCAGTGCGCCATTAAAAAAGGTAATTGGTTTTTCTGATCGGATGCCTAATCTAAAGCCCAATTCTGGATTACTGATAATCATCGCGGCTTTCCAACCGACAAACTGCGATTTTAAGGTATTGCCAAACTTGGTGTATAACTCCGCCGTTTCTTCCTCATCACCTAAGCGCTCTCCATAAGGCGGGTTACAAATTAATAAACCAGGCTGCCAACTTTCGGCGGGTTGCGCATCTTCTATATCACGACGCTCTACATGAATTTTTTTCTGTAATCCCGCATTGGCAATATGCGTTAAGGCGGTATTAACGGTATACCGATTTTGATCAAAACCGACAATAATTGGTAATTTATCCAGGCCCTCTTTACGACGCTGCAAGGCTTCTGTCTTTAAACGTTTCCAACAGACAACGTCGTGTTTTTTCCAACCGATAAAGCCAAAATACTCCCGTAATAAACCGGGTGCATAATCAGCCGCAATCATCGCTGCCTCTAACAACAAAGTCCCCGAGCCACACATAGGATCAATTAAAGCCCCCTTTTCTTTTGCAATAGCGGGCCAACCACATCGCAATAACATGGCAGCCGCTAAGTTCTCTTTCATAGGCGCTTTGATGCTCACATCACGATAACCGCGACGATGCAAACTTTCGCCAGAAAGATCCAAACTTAATTGGGCCTGATCGCCCTGCAAATAAATATTGATACGGATATTCGGTTGTTCGGTATTAATGCTTGGGCGCACGCCAAACTTATCGCGCATCTGATCCACAATGGCATCTTTAACCTTTAAAGCGCCAAAGTGGGTATTGTTAATCGCAGGGGAATTTTTTGCACTAAAAGACACCGCAAAAGTATCTTCAGGATTAATATGCTCAAACCAATTGATTTGTTGCACACCCTTATAAAGATCATCCTGTGATCGGACTACAAAGGTATTTAAGACTAAAAATATTCGGTTAGCCGTTCTAGACCACAAACAAGCTCGATAAGCGGCCTCCAAATCTCCCTCAAATGCTACCCCCGCCATCGTTGCTTTAATTTGTTGCATCCCTAAAGCCCTCAACTCATCGGTCAGCAGAGTTTCCATGGCTTTAGGGGTGGTAGCAAATAAGGAATAAGTGGGCATAGGTACGTAACAGAAGAATTAAAAAAAGGCGTAAGACGCAGTGTTGATAGACTGCATCTTACGCCTTATTCACAAAGACGTTTATTGAATTTTGATTAACTCAACATCAAATATCAAAGTAGCATTTGGGCCAATAGCGCGACCCGCACCATGCTCACCATAAGCCAATTCAGAAGGAATGTAGAATCGATAAGTTGCGCCTTCTGTCATTAATTGTACGCCTTCAGTCCAACCAGGAATCACTCTGTTTAAAGGGAAAGAAGTCGGTTCACCACGGCTATATGAACTATCAAACTCAGCGCCATCAATTGTTGTTCCTTTATAATGTACAGTTACTGTATCTGTCGCTTTAGGTGACGTGCTACCTGTGCCAGCCTTAATCACTTCATATTGCAAACCACTTGCTGTGGTTACTACATTAGGTTTCTTTGCATTTTCTGCTAAAAAAGCGCTACCTGCCGCTCTATTTTCTTCTGGTGAAGTGGCATTTGCCATTGAAAACATAGTAAATCCTATAAGAAAAACGATAATAATTGAAATAACTTGAGTTTGAATTTTTTTCACGATTCAGCCTTAAAGTAATATAAGCGTCATAGTTTATCAAAAAACGCTTAGTTATTTAATTCATTTTTACAACTTGATAATTGGCGCTTAAATAATTTTGCTCGACGATCCACTTTTTCGGCTAAATTCTTTAACGAATTATTTTTTGAAAAACTCTTATTACGATAACCCATTAGTCCTTCGTGATAGGCTAGATATTGATGCTTAGCATCCGCTTTAGGTATGCCTAATTTTGAATAACTTTTATGACCATACCAGCCAATAAAATCTATCGCATCAGAGAAATCATCTCGATCAGACCACCAACTACCCGCATCATTTAAGTAGGTATCCCACGTATCATCAGTCGCTTGTGCATACCCGTAAGCACTACTCTCCCTAAACCAGGGAATAAATCCTAAGAGCCAAATACGTGGCGCCCGTGCATCTGCCGAAAAATGCGATTCTTGATGCATAATCGCCATTTGCACATCAATCGGCACACCCCACTTATCAGCAGATTCTTTTGCCTCTTTATACCAATCATCACTGTCTTTCTCTTTAAAAACCGCACAGAGATCATCAGGATGTTTAGGAGGTGCAACCGAACATTCCACAAGAAATGCGGCTAAAAAAACTAAAAGAATAGGTTTAAAGTTCATTAAAGCCAATACATTTTGATAATTATAGTATTCGTGCTCTGAATATAGCGGGAGTTTCTATTTGAAATGGCATTTGTCCACTTAAAACCAGTAGATCCATATCGCCACTTATCAAAACCTCAGCTTTTCCTAAATAAGCTAAATCGATGAATTGTTGATCTTTAATATCGCGGCATTGCACTAGGTCATCAGGCAATTGAGCTTTATTTATACTAATGAAAATAACATAAGGTAAATATTGTTTAGCTATTGCTTCTATTTGTAAAATTGAAAGTTTAAATTTAGGATAATTAAGAACTCTTAAAAACTCAGCAACCGAATCATTACTAGCTAAAACAGTTAATGCTTTACTTTGCCATAACTCAACTAAAAAACTTGAATGCCCACGAAAAAGCAATGCAGAAATTAATGTGTTCGTATCAAAAACGATCCGCATTACTTTCTAGCCCATTCAATAGCCTCATTAATCATGCTTTCGGTAATATCCTGTTGCTTTATAAAATCCCTAACATCATCCATGCTCTCACCATCATCTTCAGCAATAACTAATACCTCAACTTTTTTACCTATTGGCAACTTTAAAGGTTTGCTTAATGTTAACTGTTGAAGATTGTCCACGGTGATAATCTCTTTATAAGCGTACATGATTTTTCCTTGAAAAATAAGATTATAAAATAGCAGTATATTTTAAAACCGACAAGATACGTAAACAATTAAGGCTGAATTTCAGGTTTGGCACAAAACTAACACACACAGCGGTCACTTCTTTTTTACAAGCAATACCTGCAAAGATTTACTCTAACGTTCATGTCGCTTTGTTAAGTTGGGATGCATTTCAAACAAGCGTGACAATTCATTAAATATTA
>CAIQNQ010000289.1 GCA_903873165.1 uncultured Methylococcaceae bacterium
ACTGGCTTCTTCACCAAAGAGTTTTTTAAAGCCGAAGTCTGTGTAAGGATTAAAGTATTTGCTGATCATATATAGCGAGGAAAGGATTTAAACACTAGGTTCATCATAGCATAAAAGTTAATCATCATAGCTTGTATCAAGACTTACCATCATCAACTGCTTAATTTACTCAGTGAGCATTATATTCTCTTATATGCTAATTCCGACTAGCTGGGGTGCGGAATGTCGGCTCACCAATTAATTCACCCTCTTTTTCCAGATAAATGCGATGCAAATGAGGTGAGTTTTGGTCAGTCAGATTATTGCGGCTAATGGTGGGCTTAGTTTACAATAAAGTGTAATCGAGCCATATTAGCTATGCAGGCTTGCACAGTGGCTGTGCGGGTTTACACAGACGTTATGTGATCTGGCACAGATACCCTGCAAGCACGCATAACGACTAGGTAAGCTTGCATAGGAGCTAAACCTTCTGCCATAGGGGCAATGCAAGCTTGCACAGCCCCTAGGCAAACCTGCATAGTAGCCAGGCGATCTTGCGTAGTGTTTAGGCAGGCTCGTAGGGTGTTTAGGCGTGCTTACATAGGTTCTATGCCTGCCTGCATAATATATATGCCACCTCGCATAGCCGTTGCGATTGTATGAATGGCAATTGGCGTGTTACATTTTCGGTCATACCACGGGCAAGGGTAAATTATCAACTTTGATACGCTACCTCAACCCCCGCACACAACTCAATCCCACCAATAAAGTAATCACATCTCTTAAGCGCATTAAAGCGATAACACTCATCACGGCGGAAAGAGGTAAATCAAGGGTTTGAAACATCCAAAATAAACTTGCTTCTAAAGTACCGATGCCGCACGAGGTGTTCATTAATAAAACGACGCTCATTAATAGCACGCCAAAGTTAATCCATAATTCATAAAAACGATCAACACCCACGGCTAATAATGCACTATGAATTGGCCAGTGCTGCTGTTTCCAGAGCCAATAAATTTGTAATGGCTCACCGCCAAATTGCGGGCCTGGGGTTATAAAACTAATGGCTTGTCCGGCTTGTCTGATTTTTAGCAATTGATAAAAGGGTACTGATAAATCTAAACTCTTAACTAACGTTAACCAACGTTGTGTGGCTACAGCAATTATCGCTAAATTAAGACTTATCCAAGAGAGCCATTTATTGCTGTTCAAATGGCTTTGGCGGGCGAACTTGAGTTTGCAGGGGGCGAGTAGTTACGGTTTTTTCTGCACGATGTTGGGCCAGATGATGGCCCTTTTTTCTACGTCCCTGGCTCCCATCGCAGAACCCCAGAGTGCCTAGACTGGGAGAACAAACAAAGTCTGACGGCGGCCAGTCATCCGCTTCTTTACCATGCTCGTGGCTCTTTTAGGATAAGAGAGGAGGAGCTTGCCGAACTTAATTTAGGCAAACCAGAATTACTGGTTGTTAAAGCGAATACCTTAGATGGAAGGGGTTAAGTTTGTCTTGGTTTGTTAAAGGCCAAAACATTGCATTAGGCGAGCATTAATTTAACTACTATAATGGCAAGCTCAAAAAGTGTATTGCACTTTTATATTCACTCTTCATATTGAACTTTACTATATTAATCTCTAGGTTTGAGATACAAAAAAACAGCGAAAAAAGATTAATATGCGCGTTTCACGACTTTACACCTCGGCAGTATTAAATACTGGTAAATCAATAGAACTGGATGAGGATAATGCTCACTACGTGCGCACCGTATTGCGTTTAAAGAAAGACGCAGAGATTATTCTCTTTAACGGTTCGGGTGGTGAGTATCTTTGCAAGATTATTGAAGTCAGTCGGCGGGCAGTGGTGATTGATATCAATGAATGGGATGATCGTAGCGTTGAATCTACCTTAACAGTGCATTTAGGCTTAGGTATTTCTCGGGGTGATAGAATGGACTTTTCGGTACAAAAAGTCGTGGAGTTGGGCGTTAATGTTATTACGCCATTAATCACCGAACGATGCCAAGTGCAATTTAAAGGTGAGAAAAAATCGCAGCGTTGGATTCATTGGCAAAAAATTGTTCAACATGCTGCCGAACAAAGTGGTAGAACTCAGTTGCCTGATTTACTAGAGATTGATACTTTAAACACTTGGGTAGCACAACAACACGGTTTAAAAGTATTTTTAGATCCTTATGCAGAACGGTGTTTAGCTGATTTAGATTCTCCACAACAAGTCACTTTATTAGTGGGGCCTGAAGGTGGGTTTGCAGACGCGGAACGAGAAGTTGCAAAAGCGGCAGGGTTTATTCCTGTGCGAATGGGTGCGCGGATTTTAAGAACAGAAACAGCGGCTTTAGCGGCTTTATCAGCGGTGCAAATGCTTTGGGGCGATTTTGGTAATGGTCATACACCTAAATAACACCCCGTTTATGTTGGAGTAAAATAGCTTTAGCTATTTTTACAGGCAATAGCTAAAGCGATTGCACTCCTGTTTTTTAACAACTTATGTTTTATTAAGCATTTTATTTACTGTGAGTTACCTAACTACAATGCGATTTATTGCTTATGCACTTATTCCAGCTTTAGTTTTATTAGTCGCGTTATCAATAGCCACCGTGCTTTCTTACGTTATTGTGCATTTCTTTAGTGATGCCGTACTGTTAAGACAACTGATCTCCAGATTGACGCAAGTCCTGTTAGTACTCAGTATCTTCCCGTTTATGGCTTGTTTAAAGATTAATAAGCAAGACTTAGGTTATGCTTCTACAAAGGTGTTTTTTAAGCAGATAGGGCAGGGCTTTGGCATAGGTTTTCTGGTTTTAATCCCAGTTTTTCTAGTATTAACCGAGTTTAATGTATTAGTGATTGATCAAAGCCAACACTGGAGTATCAGCTTTTTCGGCAAAACCTTAGCGATTAATCTATTGTTAGCACTCTTAATTGCTATCGTAGAGGAGTCACTGTTTAGAGGCTTACTCTGGACTAGTTTAAGTAGAAAATTGTCGGCACTCTCTGCAGTGTTCATCAGTGCCAGTTATTATGCAGGATTGCATTTTTTAACGGTTAAGACAGACTTGCCCGTTTCTGAGTTGAATTTATGGAGTGGCTTTAGCTTATGGCCGGAAGCTTTTGCTAATGTGGTCAATCCAGAACATTATTCGGCTTTGTTGGCATTATTTGCGGTAGGGATATTTTTGGGCGTGTTAAGAACCCAATACAAAGCCAGTTTAGGATTGTGTATTGGCTGCCATTGCTGTTGGGTGTGGCAAATAAAAACCAGTAAGAAGTTTTTCGACACAGACTTTAGCTCACCCTATCATGATTGGGTGAGCAGTTACGACGGCGTTATTGGGCCATTAGTATCAGTCTGGTTAGCCGTGATTATCGTGGCTTATTTTGGCTATCGATATATTAGCCAGAAAACAGCAAATTAGTCTCTAAAGTTATCGTATTGTAACGGCGTTTCTAATTTCTCATCGCGTAACATTTGAATCACTTCCTGAAGATCATCCCGTTTTTTACCTGTTACTCGCACTTTATCACCATTGATAGCGGCTTGCACTTTTAGCTTTTTATCTTTAATTAGCTTAACGATTTTTTTAGCGGTGGTGGAATCTAAGCCTTGTTTAAGGGTGATTTCTTGGCGCATTAATTTACCGCCTGTGCCTTTAGGATCGCCCACATCCATACAGCCGACATCAACACCACGTCGACTTAATTTAGCAACGATAACGCTAAACATTTGTTGTAATTGAAAAGTAGATTCAGAGATCATCACCAATTTTTCATCTGTTAGTTCAAAACTTGAGCTGGTGCCTTTAAAATCGAAGCGAGTGCTGACTTCTTTATTAGCCTGGTCAACTGCGTTTTTAACTTCGTGAGTATCAAATTCAGAAATAATGTCAAAGGAGGGCATAGGTATCAATAACAAATAATTAAAAAGACGACTATTTTACAACGATTTATAAGAGTTGATAACCTCAGTAACCGCTTTAATGCGCAAGCACCTTAAAGCCTCACCAAATTTAGGGCCTTGTAAGCCACTATTGATTATCTCAGTGTTATCAATAGCATTAGCAGCAAGTGCGGCCTTGGTAAACAATTCTGCTTGAGGATAGGGTTTTTCTTCAAAGCCTGTTCTACCTTTTGCATCCGCTTCACAAGCTAATAAAAAATCCGGCAATGAATTCTCGGCTTTAAAAGCACCTAAGTTTTGCAACACATCCGTTAAGGTCGACGCACGTAATTCAAAGGCTTTGTGACAATGCGTATGATATTCCATGACCTGTCTAGCCAGTGATTTAAAACTATTGGGCACTCGTAAACGAGCGCATAAAGCATCTAGCACAGGTAAACCATTTTGTTCGTGTCCATGATGGCTAGGCCAATATTCAGGTGAGGTTAGACCCTTGCCTAAATCATGCACCAAGGCCGCAAAACGGACTTCAGGTTTGTCTGATAACTTGACGGCTTGTTGCAAACACATTAAAGAATGAACACCCGTATCAATTTCAGGATGATATCTTTCGGGCTGTGGCACGCCAAATAAATTATCAAGTTCAGGTAAAATCTTCTTGAGTGCAGAACACGCTCTTAAGGTCGTAAAAAAGTGTTCAGGTGACTGTTCTATTAGGGCTTTATATAATTCTGCCCAAACCCGCTCTGGGACTAAAGCATCAATTTCACCGCTGTTAACCATAGTACGCATCAACGCTAAAGTTTCAGGTGCGATAGTAAAGCCCAGATGAGCAAACCGCGCTGTAAAACGTGCAAGCCGTAAAATACGCACCGGATCTTCAGAAAAGGCGGGGGAAATATGCCTAAATACTCTATTCGCTAAATCTTGTTGACCGTCATAAGGATCGATTAATTCGCCGTCTGGGGTCATAGCAATAGCATTGATGGTTAAATCACGGCGGATTAAATCTTGCTCAAGCGTTACTTCAGGCGATGCGTGCACGGTAAAACCTTTATAACCGGGTGCTGTTTTGCGTTCTGTGCGTGCTAGGGCATATTCTTCTTGCGTTTTAGGATGTAAAAAAACCGGAAAGTCTTTCCCAACGGGTCGAAATCCTTGTGCCACCATCGATTCAGGTGTTTCACCAATGACCACCCAATCCCTTTCTAAAATCGGTAAGCCCAGTAATTTATCGCGAACTGCGCCACCCACTAGGTATGTTTTCATTATTTATGCATGTTTGTTTAAGTTAACGCTAGAATAACATAAGCATAAAGGGAAATAAAAATACCCAAATTAATCAATTTTTAGAGGCATGCGTGACAGATATTATTGTGGTGAGTAGTGTGTTGGGTATTGTTTCAGGTTTGTTGGCGGGTTTGTTCGGTATTGGTGGCGGCTTAGTGATTGTGCCCGTGTTAGCCGTGGTGTTTAAAGCACAGGGTTTTTCTGCGGATTTAATTATGATTATGGCGGTTGCAACCTCTTTAGCGGTTATTTCTTTTACTGCGGTTTCTTCGGTATGGGCGCATCATCGATTAGGGTCGGTAGTGTGGACAAAAGTGCTCAGACTTATCCCCGGCATTATGATAGGTTCTGCTTTAGGTGCTGTGGTAGCTAAGCAATTTAGCGCTGAAGGCTTACGGATTTTTTTAGTGGTATTTTTACTGTATGTTGGTATACAAATGGCCTTGGAGATCACCCCTAAAGCCGGATTGGTAAAACAATCTAAGCCCTTAGATTTTTTCGTCGCTATCATTATCGGTTTATTATCTGCTATTGTTGGTATAGGCGGTGGCACCTTAACGGTACCTTATTTAGTGCGAGGCCAAATGCTCATGCGTAATGCGGTCGCGGTATCGAGTGCATGTGGATTGCCCATCGCCATCGCAGGCGCATCGAGTTACATCTTATTAGGCTGGTCAGTCGCTAATTTACCTGAAGGTAGTATCGGTTATATTTATTTACCCGCTTTTGTCGCAACGGGTTTAACTAGTATTTTAACCGCGCCATTAGGGGCCAAATTAGCGCATCGATTGCCTGCTAAAAAACTGAAACGTTATTTTTCGGTGTTGTTGTTTGTCATGGCGGCTAAGTTGTTGTGGTTTTAGGATATTTCAGTTGATTGATCTTGTGCCGAATATTTGATGTTCATTGGTCGCGAGACTGAACTTATTCAAACAATACCAGAAGAGCACACTGAGTTTGTCCATCTGGCTAAAAATATATTAAGAGTGACATCATTGATAAAGTTTTGCTGCGTGATCTTCCTAGTCTTTATGGTATCAGTGACATTCAGGAACTGAATCGTCTGTTTACGACATTGGCTTATAACACGGGCAATGAAGTCAGTCTGGAAGGTTTATCGAAATCCAAGTATTAAAGAACCGTTAAAAATAACTACCCGAACGATAACCGATAAAAATGTAATTTACAAAGACGTACATTTTGAATTTTGCCCCGCAAGTTTGTATGCCTATATGTTAGGGGCAAATATCTTGCAACGCGTCATGGGCGAGTAACCTGCTAAGGAATCCATCAATTAATCAGACTTTACTTAGATATCCAACTTAGGTAGTGCTGCGACTATTTTCATGGTTTCAAGGCTGACGGTAATGACGCGCTGGAATAATTCTAAAGGATAACGGGCGTTGCCCATGGTTTCAATGGCCCAATCATTCGCGTCATTTTTAATGCCGCTGTCTTTATGAGTGGTGACGGATTGCCGTTCCATCACCCATTCCAGCGCGGGTTTACCGTTTACCACATAGTCGTAGGCGGCTAAGGGAATATAATTTAAAGTGATTCTGGGATTATAAATCACGGTAGATTTATCCCCTTTTTTGGCAAATTTCATTTGTGTGACATAAAAATCAATGCTGCTCAGGTTATCAAAATCGACAGCACCGCAGTCAATCGTAATAGGGTAAGGTGTGACCGTTTCGTAGTTGATATGCAGCTCGGCTAAGTCACGACCCGCTTGGCTAAATGCCCAAAAATCAGACGCTTGTTTGACGCAGGGTATGCGCGGTAATTCTTTTGTCAGATTGTCTGCATAGCGGCTTTTGTAATCTTCAGAATGCAGTAAGCCATAGATGTAATAAAATATAGCTTCTTTGGTGATAGTTTCGGCGGGATAGGCGCTTTTAAAGTGAGACAAACCCGCAGCACTTATGCCGTCTTTAACGGTGTAACTTGAGGTTTGGCCAGTCGCTGATATTTGTGGGTGGGTGTCCGACTCTAAGGGCAATTCAGGCAGATCGGTTTGTTTGGTTTTAGGCTGGTCAGTCAAGCCTATGGTTTCAGGTGCATCAAATAAGTCGGCTTGGGGTTTTTCAAGGTTGGCTTGTTCTGTGTCTAGTGTTGGTTCGTAGAGTTTTAACGGGAAGCATTGGCCTTTTGAAATCATTTCCAGATCTGGCAGCGTGTCAGTAATCAACGCACAAAACTCTTTAGTTGCCCCACGGCCTGTAACACAAATTACTCGATTATCAGATGTTGCATCTGGAAAGATGTTGAGCATTTGTCCTACTCTATGATTAAACATCACATCGTAATATAACCATTGTTTCTGAAATGGTCGATAAAGACTTTGTGTTAAGGCCTCTTGTCTATACTGCCCAATTCGAAAACGTGAAAAATCTGCCATTAAACTACTTGACCAACTTATTTTTGTGGCATCTTTATTAGTAAATGTTTCTGGAGTTGGATATTTTGCTTTTATTAAACCTTCACATGCGGCTATATATTTATTCACCTCGCTATTATAAAAACGCACTGTATGCTGCATGTTATTTGATAACAAAGGTTTGGACGAGTTGTAACACCAAGCGTCACGATTAGTACCAATCCCGAGAGAATAATTCTCAAAAATCGTAATTGATTTTTTATCTTTTTTATCCCCCAAATTAATGAATTTACTAAAACTGTTATCCCGTTGACTGACCCAGTCATGATGTTGGTCGGGTGTGATGGTTTGCCAGCCGTTAGTTTGAGTAATACCGTTAATGCTTTTGAACTCGTTTATTTTAGTTAGTTTGGCTTCTTGGCTTAAATAGTCACCAATGTCATGCAGGTAAATTTTGCCATGTGCTGTGGCATTGGGGTTTTTAATTAAAATACTGATGGCAATAGGGGCGCGACTGCCACTACCAAAAATCTTGCCGCCTTCTTTTCTGGATAATTCACCTGAGGTACGTTGATTGCCACGCAAATGAAACACATAAATACGACTAAATTCATCGGCCAGACATTTGCGTAAACCATCCATCGAGTTGCCGTCAACAAAGCTGGCATTACTGACGAAGCCGATCACGCCACTATCACCGACACGATCACTGGCCCAGCGGATTGCGCGTATATACGAATCCATTAAGTTTTTAGTGGAGGTTGCCGTTGAGTATTTAGCGTAACTATTTCTTATACTGGCATCTAATTTTGGATACTCAACGTTTTGATTATCATCATTTTCGCTTTTTTGCCCAGCTGAATACGGCGGATTACCAATAATCACCCGAATATCCAGCGCCTTTTGTCTTTTACGACGACTGTTATTGTCCTCTAGGACATGACTTACCAAATCTTCTTTCTCATGCAGTTGAAACGTATCAGTCAGACAAATGCCTTCAAACGGCTGATACGCACCACCGACGATATCATGATAAACCGCTTCAATATTAATGGCAGCAATGTAGTAAGCCAACAACACAATTTCATTAGCATGAATTTCATGTTGGTATTTATAACTGAGTTGTTGTTTATTGATTAAACCACTTTGTAGTAGTCGAGTGATAAACGTGCCGGTGCCAGTAAAGGGATCAATGATATGCACATTTTTATCACCTAAGGTTTGCCCAAATTCATTCTGTAGGGCGTCATTAACGCTATGGATAATAAAATCTACGACTTCAACGGGGGTATATACAATGCCCAACCTTTCTGTCATGCGTGGAAAGGCGTTGCGGAAAAACTTATCGTATAACTCGATGACTATTTTCTGTTTACCGGCGGCGCTATCAATGCCTTCGGCACGCAGTTTGACACTGTCATAAAAACGCGCCAAGGTATCGGCTTCTTTATCAATATGATGTTCTTGTAAGGTGGCCAAGACCGTCTGCATGGCAATTGACATGGGGTTGTGTTGGGTAAAACTGTATTCTTGAAACAAGGCATCAAACACCGGTTTGGTAATGAGATGCTGAGCCAGCATTTCGATAATTTCGGCATCGGTAATGGCATCATTTAAGTCGTCCCGCAGTTCTTTGGCAAAGCTATTAAAGGCAGCGATTTCAACTGTGTTGGTGGTGGTGTTTAAAATAGCTTGAATGCGCGTGATGTGCGCATGGGCTATTTTGGCGATATCATTGGCCCAATCTTCCCAATGATTGCGGTTGCCACATTTAAGCACTACTTTGGCGTAAATGGCTCGTTGGATATCGTCTACTTCAAAGATATCGAGGTTTGAGGCGGTATAAGCTTTGGGCTTTTCCCCTATGCCAAACTGTCTTTTACCGGTGGACTTGGTTGGGTTCGGTGCTTTAGTTTTCTTGGTTATTTTGTCAGTGATGGCGATGACTTCCATTTTTGAGGTGTCTTTCCCGATCAAATCTAGTTTATTGATCATGGCATCAAAACGGTCGTCATGTGACCGTAAGGCTTGCAGGACTTGCCAAACGACTTTATAGGTTTTGTTGTCGTCTAAGGCTTTATGCGCTTCTACACCCGCCGGAATAACTACGGGCAGAATGATATAGCCACGCGTTTTACCCTCCGCTTTACGCATTACTCGCCCGACGGATTGCACAACATCGACTTGTGAATTTCTAGGTGTTAAAAATAATACGGCGTCTAAAGCGGGTACATCAACGCCTTCTGACAAACAGCGGACATTGCTTAAAATGCGGCAGGTATCTTCTGGGATATCGGCTTTTAGCCAACTGAGTTTGGTATCTTTTTCGCTGGCATTCATACTGCCATCAATGTGTTCGGCCTCGCAGTGTAGATAAAGCGCGGTGTCTTCTGATGGGGCGGTATTGGCTTCTTGTTCTTGATACGCATCAACCACAAGCTTAAACATACTGGCGATGTTTTTAGAACTCACTTTGTGGGTTCTACTGGCGTTTTTTGGCTCAATCACTTGGCAAAAAGCTACAGCACGGCGCATGGGGTTGTGGTCATCACTTAAATCTTGGCTGGCACCTTGTTTGGAAAGGGCTTTCCAACAGCCAACAATTTTTGCAGCATCATCGACTTTCAATTGATTGTTTTCATCAGCCAATAACTTTTGTAAACGTTGGGTCACGTGCGCTTCATCAATGGCTAATACAATCACTTTATAGTCAACCAACAAGCCTTGCTTAACCGCTTCGGAAAAGCTGATAACGTAAAGTTCTTGCCCGAACAGGCTGTCATCATCCATTGAACACAGGGCGACATTTTCTTTTTCGGCACTGGCTTTAGCTATGTCTCCATAAATGCGCGGGGTTGCGGTCATGTATAAGCGCTTGGCGGCTTTGATAAAGTCGGCGTCATGCACTTTAACAAAGTTAGATTCGTCATCTTCATCAAAGGTGGCGCCGGTGGTGCGGTGCGCTTCATCACAGATAATTAAATCAAAATCCGCTAGATTGTGGTGCTTTTGGGCGGTACTGATCACTTCAATTGAATGATAAGTAGAAAATACGACACTGATATGCTGCAGGTCATGACGCTTAGTCATTTCTTCTGCGAGTCGAGCCGGATTAGTCGAAGCGGGATAGCGTAATTCATGCGTGAAGGTTTGCACGATATCATCGTCTTTCTTACGCTTTTTCCCCACGTCATTATCTGAACAGACCGCAAAGCTATGTAGCGGCGTTTCTGATTCTTGCGTCCATTCGGTTAATGTTTGCGATAACAGCGATAAGCTGGGGACTAAAAACAACACACGCTTACCTTTGCCGGCGAGTTTTTCTGCTATTTTTAAGCTGGTAAAGGTTTTACCCGTACCGCAAGCCATAATGAGTTTGCCACGATCCGCAGTTTGCAGACCCTTATTAACGCCGACCAAGGCCATTTTTTGATGATAGCGTAAGGTTTTTTTAGGTTTTAAGACGGGCGTTTGATCGGGTTGATACTTTGACCAATCAATCTGACTATTTTCCAGATCATTAAGATCAATTTTACTGACGGGTGGTTGTTGATTTTGCAGGGCATCTTCTGCGTGTTCGCTCCAGTGCTTACTGGTAGTGATGATGATGCGATGACTAAAAGTCTTTTTACCCGAGGCTGTAAAAAAGCTATCAATATCACTTTTTTGTACACGGTAATCTTCTGCATAAAACTTACACTGTATGGCATGAAACTCTTGTAAGTTTGCGGTTTCTGCGACTAAATCAATACCCGTATCTCGTGCATCAATGCCTTGCTCATGCGCCCAGTCGGCATAAGTCCACACTTGCCGGTATAAATCCTTATAACTTGCCTCATTACGTAAATAGGTAACAATTAAGTCTTCAAAATAAGTGCCTTTTTCACGTTCTGTTTGAGCGGCGTTACGGTAAGTGTTAAGTAAGGCTTGTAATGCTGTCATGCGCTTGGGTTAAGTTCAGTGTAAAAAGTATTTGCATACTGGTTAAGGCAAAGGGCTATTTTGACATAAGCACTGATGTTACGCAGCTACATTTGAAAAAGTGTATTATTACAAGATGGAAAAAATAAAATTAAAATTGTACACAGACTACCTGATATGCAATAACGGATTCGCAACCGCGACCGGATTGTCAGCCATGATAGATGGAGATATAAGCCATGACCAGATGACACTATTTTTATCATCACGCCCATTTACATCCAAAGATCTTTGGGAACAAGTTAAACCGATAGTGCGCCAGATAGAGGATGAAGAGGGTTGTTTAATATTTGATGACACCATCCAAGAGAAGGCTTGGACAGATGAAAATGAGATCATCTGTTGGCACTTTATCTAACCACAAACGGCACGATTGATAAGAAGTTATTATTTGAGCCGCCTTTTACTAATCTGCATGACCAAAGCTTATTCGGTGTGTTTGACGATGTTGGAGTAGGGCAGGTGATTAAGTTAATTGATGCGGTTAATCATAATGCTTTAGTGGATAGAAAAACGGGTTGACTGTTAATTTGGATTTGTTGAAGTAACTCCATAATTTGATAATCTAACATAAATCTCAGTTCCCATTCCATCATTAAGTCGGCTGGCAAATTATCTATCCGGTTGTATTCTGTGTACTGTTTTTTCAGTAATGCGTGGATATTTATAATGTCAGTTTGGGGTTCATGTTGCTTGCCTTGTAATGTATTCGCTGCATTTTCTAGGGTGGTAGTCAGTGCCTTATCAAAAGCATTACTATGTTCTAGCAATTCCTCAGGAAAATTACTGAATTGTGGGCCGCTAAACAAGCGATACCGTCGTCGGATTTGTAGCAAACTGGATAAATTGCTGGCGTCTTCAATAATGGTAGTCAAGGCTTGTCTTTCCTTGATTTTGCCAATAAACTTAGCATCTGGTTCTAATTTGGCGTGAACCACCAAACCTTGGGCAGCAGCTAAATCTTTTTTCGCCGACAAGTGTAAAGGCAAGTGGGATTGAAGTATCAGGCCAGCATCCGGTAACCAGCTTGTGACTTTAGCTAGGGTATTCAAGGCTGCTGTACAATGGTGGCGGGCAAGCACAATTGATCGTCGAGGCCATAGCGCGTAGTCAATTATACCCATGACGATGATGCCCAGAAAAATACCTATCACACGATCACGTGGCACAGCGAGATCGGTAACCTGACCGAAGTCATGCAATACGAAGGTCGCGAATGAAAAACCGAGCTGTCTACCTAGGTAAGCAATACGTTCACTGCCTGCAGAGATCCATGCTGCAATGGCCCAAAACGGGGCTGTTGCCACTGCAAAACCGGCGATGGTGTCGAGTTGGGACTGGAATGTCCACACATAAAGGTAAGCACACAGCCCACCTATGACAGCACCCGATAAACGTAACAAAGACAGTCGATAGTCGGCCCCAAGACTGGTTTGCGCGGCAACCAGACAGGTAGGAATTGCAGTATTAATACCTGACCAACCAAGGCTTTCCACTATGAGTGCACAGAGTATCGCACCCAAGGAAAACTTAATGCCGAATTGCAAGCTGTCAGCATTTGTCTCCCAGAAGTTATACCTAAACCAGCTGGGAAGCCAGTAAACTTTGTCCTCAAATTTAGTTTCAGGTTCTGGGATTTTAAACTCAGGTGTTGCTGTAGGATTATGTATGGTATGTATCAAGCTTGCAATACGTTGCATTCCAAGCCACATTGTAGTTAATATCGAAGGGTTGGTTTGTTTTGAAACAATGGTTTTTAATGTATAACTGTGCAGCACTTCATCATCTAATAACGTCAGAATTTCTGTGGAAACATCACGAGATTGTTGAATGCCTTGCCGCAGTGTTGCACAAGCAGTTTGTAGTGCTAGATAAACATTAATTTTTTCTTTAGTCATTGCCTGTGTGCGGTACTCTGCGGTCAATACCTGATCTAGCCAGTGCGCAAACTCACACAAACCGTCAATTTCCAGTACTAATGCTAAATAAGTAGCATACTGTTGTCGCATGGAAGGATGTACAAGCTTTGCATTATCTAGCAAAGCTAGTGTATTACTTAAGCTATCTACTTTCGAAAGATTCGAGGTTAACGGCTTATTGATATTAACGCCGCTGTCAGACAGACGCTTAATAAAAATGGTTTCCACCTTTGATAGTTGCTGCTCGATACTCGCTTTTAGCAATGTGCGTGGGTCTTGGGGTTTGATCGCCCAGTGCACTATCGTCCATGAGCCTATCGCTAGCATGCCGATGATTGGGATATTCCATAAAGCGTTATCGATGCTTGTCTCGGGTGTGCTTGGGCTGTATAACACCGCCACGGAATACCAAAGTGCGATACCGGTAGGCCAAGCGATCACACGGGCGTGAAACAAGGCGAGCGCAATAATAATAAGCGACAAAGATAATAGGAGCCAGGGCTCATTGCCAGCAAACATTAGTGCAAATACAGATATTAGAGTGGTGATGATGATATAGCCAAATTGACGCAGCCCGAACGCAAGCGCTTGGCCCGAATTGGCATACGCGTCGTAACTTAAACAGATAAGCAGGGCAATCGCCCCCAAAGGTGGAACATGCAGAGTTTCGTTTACTATCGCAATAATCATCGTAACGATGAATAAACGTAATGCCGCGACTCTTCGTTCTGGAAAATCCTTAAGTTCGGTTTTTAGGAATTGTGTCAAACTGGTTCCGAACCAGAGGCGACTTTGACTTTTATGTTGACCCAAAGTGTTTTGAGTATCGCTTTTATTCATCGCGGAATTGCGGCAGGGCGATCCAGAACGGTGACAAAGGCGGTCATCCCCATTCGTAAGGGATGTTCCGGGTCACGTTCTGGTATCTCGATACGAACCTGAAAGCGAGATGCTAGGATGACCCAACTCAATGTACGCTGAACCTCAGGTAGTACACCTTGTTGTTTGGCATTATCGGGTGAATTGGCCCAGCCGATACCTGTTACTACGCCTTTATAGCGTTTTCCTGGATAGGCAATCAGAAATACTTCAGCTTCTTGTCCGGTATGGATGGATTGTAAATACGTTTCTTTAAAATTGGCGACAGCATACCAGTGGCTGTCATCAACTAAGGCGAAACTTTGGGTTCCAGCTCTAGCGTATTCACCTTCACGGGTGTTAAGGTTAGTGACGTAAGCATTGAAAGGCGCACGCACTGAACAGTATTCAACTTCAAGTTCAGCTGCTGCAACTACGGCTCTGGCGGCTTCGATGCGAGCATTGACGTGACCGACTTGAGCGATCAACGATACGGCGCGGCGACTTTCACTTTTGGCTTCGTCTATTGCACTTTGGGCTGATAGCACCTTGGCTCGTACACTCTCTAATTCAGCACGTGAGGCAGCGTACTTTGATTTGACTTGCTTAAGCTGGTCTGCTGTGACGTATTGTTTCTCTGCCAATGGCTGAATACGATCCAAATAGTTGTGCAAATATTCGTCCTCAGCTTCTATACGCTTGACTTCAGCTTCGGCGGCAGTGAACTGATGTTCTAGTTGCTCAATGACTTTTTCGGCAGAACCGCTAGAAGCGCGTTTTGCGTCTACCTCTTTTTCGGCGAGCATCAGTTCCGCTTTAGCTTGGGCAAGTTTAGCTTGATAGGGACGCGGATCTATCAAATACAGTAATTCGCCTTGCTTTACATACTGGTTGTCTTCAACATGTAACTCCACAATACGCCCACTCACTTCGGGCGCGATGCCGACAATGTTGGCACGCACCATTGCATCGTTGGTGCTAGGATGCTGATAGTTAATTCGCCAAACTAGTAGCCCTGTTAAAAGAGCTCCCAGCACAATTAACGTTCCAATTATACGCGCTATGATTATGTGACGTTTAGGATTCATGTCGAGTAAAATAACAACCAGATGACAAAAGTGCATAACGCCCACAAGCTAGGCACAATTAACAGCGGTGGCCCGAGGTACGGGGCTAATCGATATCGCACCAATAGCCACATTAGCACCATACCAACCGCAAGTCCCGCAAGAATACAGATAATCCAAGCTGGCCAGAATGACCCCTCAAAACTCACCATTGGATCACAACCAGAGAGTAAAGCTACTGAAGCAGCAGAAAAACTAAACATGATTGATTTTCGTAATAACATTTGATTTATTTACAGTTTCACGGCTACTTAATATTTATCATGTTACACCATATTAAATGATACAGTGCACAATTGGTTTGAGTACTCCACAACTAATTAACGTTTGGATAAGATGTTTTTAAATTCGCGTAATCGATTACAACCTAAATGTGTTTCAATAGGTGTCATCCTTATAGTTACTTCTATTGTATTGACTTTAACAGCCTGTATGCCAACGGGTGTTGCCCAACTTGATCAGTCCGTTGCGGAGGTTCCAGCAGCTCCTGCCTCTTATTGGCATGATAAGCAGGCTATAATTGATGCACAGCAGTCCCCTCTATTTTCCCATGCATCTGAAGAAAGTTTCATCGATACAAAACTAACTTACGATTTACCAGCACTGATCGATCTTGCCTTGCATACTAATCCAGAAACTAGGGTTAGCTGGGAGGAAGCTAAAGCGGCCGCGGCCCGGCTTGAAAGGAATCGTAGTGTTTGGTATCCCACTTTAACAGCTATGGCATTCGGGCAATATTTTAAAACAAGTTTTCCTATCCCAGGTGGAGCGTTAGTAAGCAATGGTTATTCTTCTCTTGGCAGTTTAGATTTAGCATGGACATTGTTCGATTTCGGACGCAGAAACTCCTTGGTAGAAGCGGGTGTACAACGGTTGAGAGTTGCTAAGTTTTCTTTCAACCGTAAACATCAAGAAATTACCTATCGGGTTGCAACCAGTTTTTTTGCCTATCAAGCTGCTCTTGCTAAAGTAATGGCGGTGCAACAAACATTTGAAGTCGCAAGAGTCGGCTCTACTTCAGTTAAGGCGAAACTCGATAAAGGTCTGGCAACACGCCCAGAATTGTTACTGGCGATTCAGGAGCAGGCGAAAGCCAGTTATGACCTTCAAGATGCACGCAGTTCTGAGATTCAAGCTCATGCCGATCTGACTTCGAACTTGGGCATTTCACCGTCTTATACTCTGCAACTAATCAACTTAAGTAAGCTTCCCTTACCAGAGGGCTTAGAACAGTCGGTTGAGAAAATTGTCGATCAGGCATTGGAACAACGCCCAGACCTGATGGCTCGTCTTGCAGAATTACGCGCACGTGAAGCAGATGTTAAGAGGGCCAGGGCTGAATTTTGGCCTAAATTTTCCCTGGCGGGTAAGGTTGGTAATCAATATTGGGGGAATGTGCATACAAATCCAGCTAGTAATGAAATTTATTCGGCAAGTAATGTAGTCGGTACCGCGATGCTTACTATGGAATGGACTTTATTCGATGGCTTTGAACGTAGCAATGCCGTGCATGAAGCAGAGGCTAAAAAAGAGGCATCTAAGGCACAGCTTGATTCCTTGCGTCTGGAAATTATGCGTGATATCTGGAAAGCCTATGCTGATACTAAAACAACATTGGAAAAACGCGAGTATGCATTAGCTCTATTGAAAGCCGCTGAAGAATCTTATGCCGCTACACAAGAATCGTATAACCAAGGTTTTTCTACTGTGATTGAATTGCTTTCAGCACAAAAGGACTTTGCCCACGCCCGCTATACTGAAATTGACAGTCGAGCTTCTTTACTTAGATCAGCCGCTACCTTGGTTTATGCAGCAGGCGAGCAAAGTCGTGGAGATTTTATTAGCGAATAATGCTTATATAAACGGCATCAACTATGAGTTTGATGCCGTTAATGAAAATCAATAAAATATTAATTGAGTAACGCTAGATTTCTAACAGCTCCACGATCAGCACTAGTCGCTAACATTGCATAGGCCTTAAGGGCAGCAGAAACTTTACGAGGACGGGCTTGGGCAGGTTTCCAGCCCAATTGGTCTTGTTCAGCACGGCGGGTATCTAGCTCCATATCACTTACTAATACATCGATACTGCGATTGGGGATATCAATACGAATAATGTCACCCGTTTGTACCAAGCCAATATTACCGCCTGCGGCTGCCTCAGGTGAGCAATGCCCAATAGATAATCCAGAAGTACCGCCAGAGAAGCGTCCGTCAGTTAATAAGGCACAGGCTTTGCCTAAACCTTTAGATTTAATATAGCTAGTAGGGTAGAGCATTTCTTGCATACCCGGGCCACCTTTGGGGCCTTCGTAACGCACCACTACCACGTCACCGGCCTTAACTTTATCACCTAAGATATTTTCAACGGCTTCGTCTTGGCTTTCTACAACATGTGCTGGGCCTTCGAATACCAACAAACTGTCATCCACACCGGCGGTTTTTACGACACAACCATCTAGGGCAATGTTGCCGTATAAAACCGCTAAGCCACCTTCTTGACTAAAGGCGTGTTCTATAGAACGAATACAACCATCGGCACGGTCAACATCTAAGCTAGGCCAACGGGTGCTTTGACTAAAGGCTACTTGGGTCGGAATGCCAGCAGGCCCAGCCTTATAAAAGGTTTGTACGGCTTCACTAGGGTTACGGGCAATATCCCATAAATCTAACGCTTCTTTCATAGTTTTTGCATGTACGGTGGGCACGTCAGTATGTAACTTGCCAGCTCTATTTAGCTCACCTAATATCGCCATAATACCGCCGGCACGGTGTACATCTTCTATATGATATTTATTGGTGTTTGGAGCTACTTTACATAATTGTGGGACGATTTTAGACATACGGTCGATGTCTGCCATTGTAAAGTCTATTTCAGCTTCTTGCGCGATAGCTAACAAGTGCAAAATGGTATTCGTTGAGCCACCCATAGAAATATCCAGTGCTATGGCGTTTTCAAAGCCTTTAAAACCAATAGAGCGGGGCAGTACAGTCGCATCGTCTTGTTCGTAGTATTGTTTAGCTAATGCAACAATACGATGACCAGCTTGTTTAAATAATTGTTCACGATCTGCGTGCGTGGCTAACACTGTACCGTTGCCCGGTAATGACAAGCCAAAAGCTTCTGTTAAACAATTCATGGAGTTAGCAGTAAACATGCCTGAACAGGAGCCACAAGTAGGGCAAGCAGAGCGTTCAACTTCGGCTAAGTCACTGTCAGATACTTTACTGTCAGCAGCCATAACCATTGCATCAATCAAGTCTAACTTTTTAATTTCAATGGTATTTGTGACTGGATTAGCTAATTTAACTTTGCCGGCCTCCATAGGGCCACCAGAAACAAAAATGACAGGAATATTTAGACGCATTGCCGCCATCAACATGCCCGGAGTAATTTTGTCACAGTTAGAAATGCACACCAAGGCATCCGCACAATGCGCGTTGACCATGTATTCAACCGAGTCCGCAATAATGTCACGGCTTGGCAACGAATACAACATCCCATCATGACCCATTGCAATGCCATCATCTACCGCTATTGTATTGAATTCTTTAGCAACGCCGCCTGCGGCCTCAATTTCTCTGGCGACTAATTGCCCCAAGTCTTTTAAATGCACATGGCCTGGCACAAATTGAGTAAATGAATTGGCAATCGCAATGATGGGTTTGCTAAAGTCGTCATCCTTCATACCCGTCGCTCGCCATAATGCGCGAGCTCCCGACATATTGCGGCCAGCGGTTGAAGTTTTTGAACGGTAAACAGGCATGATGAATGGCTCCTTTAATAGTTGAATTTAAAATTCGTTGGAATTATGGCTATTATATACGAAGGTTCACTCTGCTTTATACGCTTATATAACTTCGTATAATGTATATTATGTTAAATTGTAATCATACATCTTATGGATTGATACCTAAAATGTCCATAGTTCTATGTATTAAACTGCTCTGGAAAATTCCAAGCCCTATTTTTTAAGATTAAAGCGGCATCGTGCAAGGATTCAGATAATGTGGGACGCGCGTGTATAGTTCTAGCAATGTCTTCACTACTCGCAGAAAACTCCAACGCTAAAACCGCTTCAGCAATTAACTCAGATGCATGGTTACCAATAATATGGATGCCCAAAATTTTATCTGTGTAAGCATGGGCAATTATTTTTACAACACCTTCACGCTTATCGACCGCTATGGCCCGAATGTTTGAATTAAGTGGATAACTTGCAATATTTATGGGTTCACCTGTGGAACGTAAGGCTTGTTCAGTTTGGCCTACCCAAGCAATTTCTGGCTCTGTATAAATGACACTGGGTAAAATTTCATAATTAATGGGATTATTAATACCAGCAATAAAGTCGGCTACGAAGACGCCTTCTTCAATGCCTTTATGAGCCAGCATAGGCCCCAGCAACGTTAAATCACCAACGGCATAAACGCCCGGTAAATTGGTTCGACAATTATTATCAACATAAACATAACCATCTTGGTCTAATAATAGATTGGCTTCAGGTGCTGCTAAGTTAGCCGTATTAGGTCTAGTACCGCAGGCAACAATCATTTTATCTACCTTTAAGGTATGAGTCCCTTCTTGGTCTTGATATTCTATATTAATGTATTTATTGCCTTTTTTAGCAGAAATAACTCTAGCGCCTAGGCGTAGATCAAGACCTTGGTTTTGGAATGTACTGAAGGCTATACCAGATATTTCATGATCAAGTACCGATAAAAAGTTCTCTTGTGCTTCTAATAATATAGTTTCAGCACCTAAACGACTCCAAATGTTGGCTAACTCTAAACCCATGACTCCCGCGCCAATAATAGCCAATTTTTTCGGGACTTGGTTTATATTTAAAGCGGCTTTAGCATCAAAGATAAATTCATTATCAATGTAGATGTTAGGCAAAGTAATAGATTCTGAACCTGATGCTAAGATGATGTATTTAGCATTAATAACAGATTTTAAACCCGTATTATCGGCAATCAGCTCTACTTGTTGCGAGCTTAATAAACGGGCTTTGGCATGAATGTGATCAATATTATGCTTGTTAAATAAATCGATCATTTTATCGCCAATTTCTGCAAGAATTTTATCTTTTCTGTGCAGCATGACTGACATATCTAAAATAATATCATTGGCTAAAATACCGTGTTGAGCAAACTCATGAATGAGGCTATGATATTTTTTAGCCGATTCTAATAAGGCCATTGTCCCAATACTGCCCGTATTAAGATGCGTGTCTTTATTATTGGCATCTTGGCGATTATTAATACAAGCTGTATTTAAACCTAACTGTGCACAGCGTACAGCGCAAGCGAAACCCGCAGGGCCAGTCCCGACGACAATAACATCATAATAATCTTTGCTTATAGTAGGCATAATTTTAAATATTTAATAAAAGATGAGCCGGAGATTCTAAACATTCTTTGATGGTGACTAAAAACTGTACGGCTTCACGCCCGTCAACTAAGCGATGATCATAAGAAAGCGCAAGATACATGATGGGCCTAATAACAATTTGACCATTTTCTACAACTGGACGTTCTTTAATAGCATGCATGCCTAAGATTGCACATTGCGGTGGATTTAAAATGGGAGTTGACAGCATAGAGCCAAACACACCGCCATTGGTAATGGTAAAAGTGCCGCCCTTTAAATCATCATAAGATAAGGTACCTGCCCTCGCCTTTTCACCATAAGAAGCAATGGTTTTTTCGATACCCGCAAAGTCCAATTGATCCGCATCATGTAACACCGGAACAATTAAACCGCGCGGTGTACTCACGGCAATGCCTAAATCGTAATAACCGTGATAAATGATATCACTACCATCTATAGAGGCGTTAATCGCAGGGAAATGCTTTAACGCTTCAATGGAGGCTTTAACAAAGAACGACATAAAACCCAGTTTGACGGCATGTTTTTTCTCAAAGCGATCTTTATATTGATTGCGTAAATCAATCACGCTTTGCATATTAACCTCATTAAAAGTGGTTAACATAGCCGCATTTTGCTGAGCTTGCAACAATCTTTCTGCAACCTTTGCTCTTAAACGCGTCATTGCCACTCTTTGTTCTGGGCGTATACTGACAGATTCTGGAGCTTGCTGATTAATTTCAGGTTTTGAGCTAAGCGTTGCAGTTTGAGGTTTTTCGGTAACTGTTGGAGCCACGTGTACAGTGGCGGTAGTGGATTTATTAAGATGCTCTAACACATCAGATTTGGTTAATCGACCACTTTTACCCGTGCCAATAATTTCATTTGGATTCAATGAATTCTCATGAATTAAGCGACGCACTGAAGGACTTAGAGGGATATCTTCTTCATTATTGATAGGTGATTGAGTGGATTTTTCAATTGGCTCAACAGGCGTGCTTTCTTCAGCCGATTGAAGTTTTAAAATAGCTAAAACCTCTCCTGCTGTCACAATAGCACCATTTTCTTTTAATATTTGGCCTAATATTCCAGATTCTGGAGCCGTTACTTCCAAAACTACTTTATCAGTTTCAAGATCGACCAAATTTTCATTTTTGTTAACAAAGTCCCCTGGTTTTTTTTGCCAATTTATTAGGGTGGCATCAGATACTGATTCAGGTAATTGGGGTACTACAACTTCGATGCTCATATTAATTTCCTAAGGTATTGCCGTATAAAGCCGAATGCACGACTGCTTTTTGTTGTTCTATATGAACGTGAAACTTTCCAACTGCAGGTGCAGCAGACGCATCACGACCCGCATAAGTCACTGGGATATGTGGCTGGACATGATCGGTAAAGTGATGTTTCGATTGATACCAAGCACCTTGGTTTTTAGGTTCTTCTTGACACCAAATAAACTCTTTTAGTTTGGGATACTTTGCTAATTCTATTTTAAGTAATTTTTCTGGAAAAGGATAAAGTTGCTCTAATCTGGCTATAGCAACATGCTCTAACTTATCTTGGTCACGCGCTTCTAGCAAATCATAATAAACCTTGCCCGCACATAAAATAAACCGCGTAATTTTCTTCGGATTGACTTTGTTTTGCTCGCCAATAATGCTTTGGAAATGCCCAGTGGTCAAATCTTCTAAAGAGGATACCGCTAATTTATGTCTTAACAAGCTTTTAGGACTCATTATGACGAGTGGTTTTCGATAAGGGCGAATTATTTGCCGACGCAGTAAATGGAAAATTTGAGCCGGAGTGGTTGGGTTACACACCTGAATATTATTGTCTGCACAGAGTTGTAAATATCGCTCTAATCTTGCTGACGAATGCTCTGGCCCCTGCCCTTCATAACCATGCGGTAGCAACATGACTAAACCACAGAGTCGCCCCCATTTAGTTTCACCAGAACTAATAAATTGATCAATAACAACTTGTGCGCCATTAGCAAAATCACCAAATTGCGCTTCCCAAATGACCAGTGAATTAGGGGTTGTGGTGCTATAACCATATTCAAAGCCTAATACGCCTGCCTCTGATAATAAAGAGTCGAATATAAGCGCACTGCCCTGTTCATTATCTAAGTGTTTTAAGGGGGTATAAGTTTTATTGTTGATTTGGTTATGTAACACCGCATGACGATGCACAAAAGTACCCCGCCCCACATCTTGACCCGTAATTCTAATCGAATGTTTCTCTAAGAGTAAACTCGCATAGGCCAAGTTTTCAGCAAATCCCCAATCTAATGGCAAGGCGCCTGCCGCCATTTTGCGACGATTCTCCATGACCTTCGCAACTCTAGGGTGTAATTCAAACCCAGTCGGAAGCCTTTGCATTCTATCATTACAGAACCGCAAATAATCTAAAGAGATAGCCGTATTAGCGGGAGTATCCCAAGTAGAGTTTAAGAACTTAAACCATTGGTTAGTATAAGAGTACTCAGGGTTTTTTGAGATAGGTCGAGAAACCACTTCACCCGCTTCTAAGAGCTTTTGATAGTCTTGTTCCATCCTAAGAGCGGCTTCATTAGTTAGCAACTTTTCATTAATTAATTTTTCAGCATAAATTTTTCGAGTCGTTTTATGCTTACGGATTTTTTTATACATTAAAGGCTGAGTTGTAGCGGGTTCATCAGCTTCATTATGTCCTAAGCGTCGGTAACAAATAAGATCAATAACCACATCTTTGTTAAAGGTCATTCGATAATCTAAAGCCAATTTGGTTACAAAAATAACCGCTTCAGGATCGTCACCATTCACATGAAATACCGGAGCCTGAATCATACTCGCCACATCAGTACAATATAATGTTGATCGCGCATCTAAAGGATTACTCGTCGTAAAGCCGATTTGATTATTAATGACGATATGTATGGTGCCACCGGTATAAAAAGCACGAGTCTGAGACATATTAAGTGTCTCCATGACAATACCTTGCCCTGAAAAAGCTGCATCACCATGTATTAAAACCGGGATAACAGTACTGATGCCCGTCTCTCCTGCCCTGTCTTGCCTTGCTCGAACTGAACCCTCTACCACAGGGTTAATAATTTCTAAATGTGAAGGGTTAAAAGCAAGTGTTACATGCACAGGGCCACTTGGAGTATGTAGATTAGAAGAAAATCCCATGTGATACTTAACATCGCCAGATTTTGCGCCAGGCAATAATGATGAGGTGCCTTCAAACTCATCAAACAAATTAGCTGGACTTTTACCTAGAATATTAACCAGAACATTTAAGCGACCACGATGTGCCATGCCAATAACGATTTCTTTAACGCCTTTTTGGCTAGCACTGAGTATTAATTCATCCAAAATAGGGATTAATGATTCGCCTCCTTCCAGTGAAAAACGTTTTTGTCCGACAAAGCGATGATGTAAATGGGTTTCAATCCCCTCAGCCGCAGTTAATAATTTAAGTATTTCAAGTTTTTGATCTGACGTTAAGGAGAGACTTGATTTGGATGTTTCTAGGCGATTGATTAACCAACGTCGATTTTGCGTATCAACAATATGCATAAATTCAGAGCCAATACTTGCACAGTAAATAGCTCTTAAATTTTCAATAATATTGCGTAAGGGTAAGCGATCTACGCCGCCTTGAATGGCGCCTGTATCGAACAAGGTGTCCATGTCTAATTCAGTTAAACCATAATAAGACGGATCCATATCTGAAGTAGGCTGCGTACTTTTTCCTAGTGGATTACTATTAGCCATTTGATGACCACGCACCCGATAATGATTGATAAGTCGGGATACGGCGGCTTGTTTCTTAACGCTTTCTTCAGTAAATCCTTGTAACTGAGCTATGCGACGATGTGACTGAGTGGCTAAATCAGCGAATCTCTCAACAACAGGGCTATGCGGTGTTTCATAAGCAATGCCGTGCTGGATTTCTTTAAAATGTTTTTGCCAACTCATTTCAACTGATTCAGGATCTTCCAGATAACGTTCATAAAGGCCTTCTATATAGGCAGCATTACTTCCTTGCAAGGATGATGAATCTTGAAAAATTTTTATCAGGTTACTCATTATTACTTTCCAATCAAATCTGAAGCGAATTAGTTACTAAAGTGAATTTATTATTTAAATACGTTTTATAGTTAATGAAAAAACAATCACGCCAAGATTGATAATTTCGGCAATAAATAAAATATTTTTAATAGAATAAGCAGGTACACGCATTTTTACAAGTGATTAAACATGTTGTGTTATAAAATACTCCAAAATACAACTATGAAAGTTGTTTTATCTTTTGCATAGACATAACAATTGTTATTAAGTGCCAGCCAAACTATTAGCGTTACACGTGGAGATACATAATGCGCATTATCCTCTTAGGAAGTCCAGGTTCTGGTAAAGGAACACAAGCTCAATTTATAACCGAAAAATATTCAATCCCTCAAATCTCCACTGGAGATATGTTAAGAGCAGCGGTAAGAGCCGGAACACCCCTAGGTTTAGAAGCTAAAAAAATTATGGACGCTGGTGGCTTAGTTTCAGATGAAATTATCTTAAGCTTGATTAAAAATCGCATTACGCTTTCTGATTGTGCTAGTGGTTTTTTATTAGATGGCTTTCCAAGAACCATTGCCCAAGCAGAGGGGTTGGATGCTATGGGTATCAGTATAGACTATGTCATTGAAATTAATGTAGCAGATGAAGAAATTGTGACTCGCATAGAAGGTAGACGCATGCACCCTGAATCGGGTAGAAGTTATCACATTAAATTTAATCCACCTAAAGTTGAAGGAATTGATGATATTTCTGGGGAAGTTTTAATTCAACGAGACGATGATAAAGCAGAAACCGTTAGAAAGCGTTTAGCGGTTTATCACACACAAACAAAACCTTTAGTTGATTATTATTCTGCACCTAGTCAAAAAGTCGTATTTACCTCCATTTCTGGTATAGGGTCAGTAGACGAAATCACCAGTAAAGTTTTTGCTATATTGGATTAATATCCACATTTTATATACAAGTATTGTTAGAGACTTCGTCTCTATATTTTTTAATTAGGAACACTAATCAATGAATAAAGTTTATAACGTTGCCGTCGTAGGCGCAACGGGTGCAGTAGGTGAAGCTATGCTGTCGATATTAGAAGAGCGTAATTTTCCTGTGGGTGAGGTTTATGCCTTAGCCAGTAGCAATTCAGTGGGTAAACGGATTCCATTTAAAGAGGGCTATTTAAAAGTTCAAGATTTAGCAACTTTTGATTTTTCTCAAGCGCAGATTGGTTTATTCTCGCCTGGTGCGTCTATTTCAGAGATTTATGCTCCAATTGCGGCAGCAGCAGGTTGTGTGGTTATAGATAACACCTCACAATTTAGATACGACGCTGATATTCCTTTAATTGTACCTGAGGTGAACCCAGAAAAAGTAGCTGATTATGTTAACAGAGGCATTATTGCTAATCCTAATTGTTCAACTATTCAAATGTTAGTCGCTCTAAAACCCATTTATGACGCTGTAGGTATTAGTCGTATTAACGTGAGCACCTATCAAGCCGTCTCTGGAACGGGTAAAGAAGCTATTGAAGAATTAGGTAAACAAACACTCAATTTATTAAACTTACAAGCTATTACGCCTAAAGTTTATCCTAAACAAATTGCTTTTAACGTCTTGCCACAAATTGACGTATTTATGGATAATGGCTATACCAAAGAAGAAATGAAAATGGTATGGGAAACGCAAAAAATATTAGGAGATGATAGTGTTATGGTCAATGCAACCGCTGTGCGTGTACCCGTTTTCTATGGTCACTCTGAAGCAGTACATATTGAAACAGTCAATAAAATTAGCGCAGAAAAAGTTAAAGAATTATTAAGTAATGCACCAGGTGTTACTGTTATTGATGAGCGTGTTGATGGCGGTTATCCAACTGCAGTAACTGATTCTTCTGGTAACGATAATGTTTTCGTTGGTCGTATAAGAGAAGATATTTCACATCCACAAGGTATTGATTTATGGGTTGTGGGTGATAATGTCAGAAAAGGTGCGGCTCTTAATAGTGTACAAATTGCTGAGATTTTGATAAGAGACTATATTTAGTTTTTCATAAGGGTCTCTTGTTTTGCCAAGAGACTTTTGCTTGGTTTGGTATGTAATTATTCAGACATATTGATAACCACTGATAAGAATCTTAGTTCTCGGACAGCCTCCTAGTGAGTGAGGTTGTTGATCGCTTGATAGCAGGTGAAAACAAAATAAAGGTATGGCGTGAATACAGGGGAATAAGCCAATACCTTAATCCTTGAATAACCATCACACATACTGCCCAGCACACCAGCCGGAAGACCAAGCCCACTGAAAGTTATAGCCGCCCAGCCAACCGCTAACATCGACGACTTCTCCAATAAAATACAATCTTGGCTGGGCGTTACTTTCCATGGTTTTAGATGACAGGACGTCACAATCAACACCTCCCAAAGTGACCTCAGCGGTTCTATAGCCTTCTGTGCCATTAGGCTTTATAGTCCATTCATGTAATTGCTGCGCTACGGTATTGATATGCTGATCAGATAAATTTGCGATGGATATATTGAGTAGTGTTTCTGGGAGCAAACAGCTGACTAAGCGTTTAGGCAAATGTTCATCTAAAACGGTTTTTAAAAAGCATTTTTCGGCTTGTAAGCGCAGAGTTTTTAATACACTATTCAATTCCATACTAGGCAATAAATCAATTACAACTGCTTCTCCGGTTAACCAGTAGGATGATATTTGTAATACCGCTGGCCCACTTAAGCCTCGATGCGTAAATAATAGGTTTTCGGTAAATTGTTGGCGGGCATTACTCAGTGTGCATTTCACAGCAATACCAGATAAATCAGCAAACTTTTCTTTGTCGGTAGGTTGTAAGGTAAAAGGCACCAAACCCGCTCGGGTTTTATGAACTGGAACTTTAAACTGCTCAGCGATTTTATAGCCAAATGGCGTTGCACCCATTTTAGGGATAGATAGCCCACCGGTTGCCACCACTAGTGAGGTACAAGTGATATCACCTTGAGTTGTTTTAAGCACATATTTTTCCGCCTTAAAGACTATCTCAGTTATTGCACAGGATAATTTAATTGGCACATCAAAACGATTACACTCATTCAGCAGCATATTTAATATATCTTTAGCACTGTCATTACAAAATAACTGACCATGCTCTCGCTCATGATAAGGAATCTGATAGCGAGTGATTAACTCTATAAAATCCCATTGGGTATAGCGACTTAAAGCTGATTTACAAAAATGAATATTGTTTGAAAGGTAATTACTGGCATCGACGGAGTAATTAGTAAAATTACAACGCCCGCCGCCGGACATTAATATTTTCTTGCCGGCTTTATTCGCATGATCCAATACTAAAGTTTTACGCCCCCGCTTGCCCGCTTCTATACCGCACATTAAACCTGAAGCACCCGCGCCTATAATCACGACATCAACTTCTACCATGCTTAAATTAGCCAGCGGTAAGCGTGATTGTATTCATTAGATTGTGGTTTGATCTAAATCCTGTAACCAATCGCGCCAGATTGACATTAGGATAGCCATTAAGGCTGGTCCTAAAAATAATCCCAACATACCACACGCTTCCATGCCGCCAAATATGCCTAATAGTGTCCATAAAAACGGCAATTTTACTGCACCGCCTATCAAGGCAGGACGTACATAATTATCAGCAATCATGGTTAAAATCATGCCATAAGTAAATATTCCAGCGGCTTCCAGTGAATGACCTTGGGCAACTAAAACCAAGGCACAAGCACTAAATATTAATTTTGCCGCGAAGGGTATTAAAGCAAAAATACCCGTCAGTGCGCCTAAAATAGCAGGGTTATCTAAACCCACAAAAGCATACCCTGCCCCCATTAATAAACCTTTACCAATACCCACTACTAACATGCCATTAACTGTTGAGCGGACTGCAGAATTAGCATGTAACGTATATTTATAACCTTTTTCGCCAAACACTTTGCGACTACTCGCAATAATCTGTTGACCCAATTTTTCACCATGTTGGTAAACAAATAATAAAGTCAGCAGAATAATTAAAAAGCCAAAGAAACGATGAATTAATTGATTAGCAAAATCTTTAGTAAAGTTAAAAATACTGCCACTGTCTATCCAATGCAATGAAGCTTTAGCGGCTTCTGCACTACCTAGTTGTTTTAACCAATATACCTTTGCAGTTGCTCCCACCCACGGTAAATTTTCTACCCATGCTGGGCAAGGGATACCCGTACTTTGAGCATTACTAAAGATTTGACCTAATAACTGAGCTTCATCCACTAAGCGGCTTAAACCATAACCCACCGGCACAAAGATTAAGGCACCCATCAACAAAGTGAGCCCTAAGGCTATCCAAGTCACTTTACCTTTTAATTCGGTCGCAGCCAATAAACGTTGATAAATAGGCCAAGTAGAAATAGCAAGTACCACTGCCCATACCAATAAATCGAGGTAACTATGTAAAACCCAAGCCCCTAATAAAAGTAAAATGAATCCACCGATAAAGCGGGCGCGACTTTGCATAGTATTGATCATATTATTGATAGCGATTGGGTAAAACGTATTATTTTATTAAACCTTCGCGTCAATTATATGACACGACTCTGAATTGGTTTTTTTAGAAGACTTTTTTCAAATAAGAAAACCACTAATAAATATAAAGCCAGCAATGACGCTGATAACAGTAAAGGATTTTGCCATCCGGCATTAAAAGGCAAAACACTACGTAAGAAATACAGAGATACGCCTAAAACAATATATCCCAGTATCCTTTTTAAATCATAAGCCACTGGGTAATAAAACTGCCCCAAACTATAAGACACGATGACCATAAAGCTATAACACACTAACGTAGCCCAAGCTGAACCCACATAGCCTAAGCTAGGAATCCACCAAAGATTGAGACCTACGGTAATCAATGCACCTAGAATAGAAACAAAAGCACCTAGCAAGGTCTTGTCGGTTAATTTATACCAAATCGACAAATTAACATAAATTCCTAAAAACAAATTAGCCATCAAAAGGATAGGCACAATAGTGAGTCCTGCCCTAAACTCTTCCCCTAAGAAATACTTAAAGAAATCTAAAAACAAGGTGACTAATAAAAAGATAAACACACAAAAGATCACAAAATATTTAAGTACTTTCGCATATACTTCTTTTGCATCATTTTTATCGGCATAGGCAAAGAAAAAAGGTTCTGCGGCAAAGCGAAAGGCTTGAATAAACAAGGTCATTAGGACAGATAATTTATAACAAGCACTGTAAATGCCCAGCATTTGCAAATTGGTCTGTAAATCGTACGGTAAAAGATATTTTAATAAAGCTCTATCCAACACTTCATTAATAATACCAGCGAAACCAATCACCACCATCGGTAAAGAATACCGCCACATTTTATTAAACAATGCCAGATTAAAGCCCCAGCGTAAACCTAATAATTGCGGAAATAACACCATAAATTTAAACGCACTAGCGATTAAATTAGCTAAAAAAATATAGCTAATACCCAGTTCTGGTTTATAAACTGACTTAACCCAGGCATCTGGATTGTTCGCTAAAAGTTTTGGACAATAGACAATAAAGAACAAACTCAATAGCACCGTAATCAAAATCTCAAAGATTTTGATACTCGCAAACAACACGGCTTTATTTTCAGCTCTTAAACGCGCAAAAGGAATAGCCGCAATTGCATCTAAAATTAAGATACTACTAAAACATAAGACATATTCAGGATGATGACTGTAACTGAGAGCGGATGAAAGTTGCTGATTAACAGCCATTATCACAGCAAGAAATACACAATTAATTAGCAATATAAATAAGAGTGCTGTTGAATACGCCACATCGCGCTGAGTATTTTCTTTATCTCTAAAACGAAAATAACCTGTTTCAAAGCCCAACAAAAGCAACACTGAAAAGAAGCCTGCGTAAGCATAAAACTCGGAAACCACCCCGTATTCAGCCGCAGAAAAATAATAGGTATAGAGGGGAACCAATAAATAATTTAAAAATCGGCCAAAAATACTACTTAAGCCATAAATCGCCGTCTGTGAAACTAATTTTTTAATAATACCCATGCTTAAACTAAATTATTTAAAGTAGATTCCATACGGGCGTCACCGTAGCGGGTAATTCTGCTATACGACCTAACTCAACATACGGATTAGTATCATTATGGAAATCTGAGCCTACGGAACCCACTAAATCATACTTTTTTGCATAATTGGCTACTAAACGAATTTCATCTTGATTAATGCGACTCGTAATTACTTCAAGCCCTTGCCCACCAGATTCTTTAAAATCCACTAACAAGCGATTCATCCAATTAGCCGATAATTTATAACGTAAGGGATGCGCGATAACAGCAATACCGCCCGCCCCCGTAATCCAGTTAATCACCTCATGAAGTTCAGGCCAAATAGTCGCTACAAAAGCGGGCTTGCCCTGCGCTAAATAGCGATCAAAAGCTTCTTGTTGTGTATCAACATGATGTTGGGACACTAGGAAGTCGGCGAAATGGGTACGCGTAATCATCCCTTCCCCCGCTGCTAATTTAACCGCATCAAAAGCCCCAAAGATTTGTTTCTTTTCTAACTTAGCGGACATTTTCTCAGCCCGCTCAGTACGCAAGGTTTGTAAATAGTCCGTAATTTTAACTAAAGGTTCGTAAGTTGGGTCAATGCCTAAACCCACAATATGTAAACAATGTTTTTGCCAATTGGCTGACAGTTCAATACCATTAATAAACTGCATACCCAGGTCATGCGCTTGTTGCTTTGCCTTTTCCAGACCTGACACCGTATCATGATCCGTCAGCGAAAGCGTAGTCACCCCTTTTTCGTGTGCTCTTAAAACCAAATCCTGAGGCGTAAAAGTCCCATCAGAAGCAGTTGAATGGCAATGAAAATCGTAAATTTCCGTCATAGTTTTAAGTAATATTTATTGATATTCGCCATACAATTTTGCATAGAGACCATTCTGATTAATGAGGGCTTCATGATGTCCTTGTTCGCAAATTACGCCATCTTCAAAGACATAAACATGGTCAGCTTGCCTAACTGCACTGAGCCGATGTGCAATAATGAGGGTAGTACGTCCTTTTAAAAATTCCGCGAGGGCAATATGTAAATTATGCTCGGTTTCGGTATCTAATGCCGAAGTGGCTTCATCTAAAATAACCACTTTAGGATCAGCCACCACCATCCTCGCTATAGCCATCCGCTGTCTTTGTCCTCCTGATAGGCGCATACCTAAGCGTCCGACTATGGTATCAAGCCCATGTTCTAAGTCTTTAACCGTATCGAATAATTGCGCAACCTTTAAAGCATTCCATAACACCACATCACTGACTGTTTTACCTAAAGTCAGATTAGCTCTGATGCTGTCATTAAATAAGACCGGGTGTTGCAGGACGGTAACGACATTTTCTCTTACGATATCAAGGCCAATGTCTTCTATAGACACGTCGTTAAATTTAATGTGCCCTGCACTCGGCAAATACAAGCCAATTAAGGTTTGAATCAAAGTCGATTTACCGCCACCACTCGCACCGACCAAGGCAATTTTCTCACCGGCTTTTATATTTAAGTTAATACCCTTGAGGATTTTTTCTTGCCCATAACTAAAATGTAAATCTTCAATCTTAATACCAACAGATTTGGTATTTAAAAACGGGTCGCGTAAATGTGGATAATTAGGTTCTTGTTGTAAAGCGTTCAAGCGATTAATCCGCGTTAACGCCGCTTTTGCCGCATAATACGCATATTGTATCCCCAACACTTCCTGTACTGGTGCCATCATAAACCACAGATAACCGAATACCGCTAGCATCTCACCAATACTTAAATCTGAATAGAACACCATTAACATGGCCACGGCTCTAAACACATCAAAACCAAATAAAAACACTAAAAAGCTTAACCGAGACGCTGCATCACTTTTCCAAGCGTAAGCGGCAGAAGAATCTTTAACCCCGCGCGCAGATTCAATCAGTTGTTGGCAATAATGTTGTTCTCGATTACTCGCTCTAATTTGATGAATCGCTTCTAAGGTTTCGGTTAATGCTTGTTGAAATACTTCGTAAGCCGAATTTTCTTTAGACTTTAAATCCTTAACCCGAGAACCCACAATGCGGGTTAAATAAATAACGACTGGATTTAATAACAATATAAACAAGCCCAGTTGCCAATGCATCCATAGCAAAATAACCGCAGTACCCATAATAGTTAAAAACGCGACGATTAAGCGACTGACGGTCGTACCTATAAAACTATCAATGGTATCTAAATCTTTAACTAAATGACTCACCACACTACCAGAACCTAAACTCTCGTATTC
>CAIQNQ010000290.1 GCA_903873165.1 uncultured Methylococcaceae bacterium
TAACGGGTGGTGCAGGTAGTGATGATTTTGAGGTAAATTCAGGTATAGTCACCATCACTGACTTTTCTAATGGTGATTATCTGCATTGCCAAGCGGGTGCTACAGCTAACATAACCGTAGCCCAAGCGTTTACGACAAATCTGACTGGTAATAATGGTAACATTAACTTCATAACCCCTGGCTACAGCGTCAATCTGTCACCGCTTAACGCCGGCAGCCTTACAGGTTATACGGTAACCAATATTGGTGCAGCGACTACGTTAACGGGTGGTTATCTCGCAGACACGTTAGTAGGGGGTACCGGCAACGACACCCTGATTGGTGGTGCGGGTAATGACATCCTCACCGGTGGTGAAGGTAATGACAGCTTAACGGGCGGTACAGGCAATGACACCTTCAATGTGGATGCCGGTTCCGACACTATTACTGACCTGTCTGGTAGTGATATTCTGGTGGTCAGCGCTGGTGCCATCGTCAATGCGACCGTGACTGCTGCTTTTACAGCAACCGCAGCGACCAGCAATGACGGTATTGCCAACTTGATTAGTTCCGGTTTTGCGGTGAATCTTGCACAAGCCACAGGCAGTAACGGCTACACGGTAACCTATACCGACGGAGCCAATAACAGCGGAGTGGCTAATTTAACAGGCAGTATCAACGCAGACACGTTGATAGGGGGCGGCGGCAATGATACCTTAAGTGGTGGTGCTGGTGATGATACCCTTTGGGGCGGGAGTGGTAATGATAGCTTAATCGGAGGTGATGGTAATGACACACTTTTAGGCGAAAGTGGTAATGATACACTTACTGGTGGTTTAGGTAACGACAACTTCTGGATTAATACACAATTTAATGCTACAACAAACCTAGATACTATTACTGATTTTCAATCAGGCGCGGATAAGCTGTGGTTTGGTCTAAGATTAATGAGTGCATTGACTACAGCGGGTCAATTTACAACCAACGATGAGCGTTTTTGGTCAAATACAACGGGTGTGGCGCATGATGCTACCGATCGCTTGATTTACAACACAAGTACCGGTGTATTGTCTTATGATGCGGATGGAAACGGATCGGGAACTGCAGTAGCACTCGAGACGTTAGGAGTAAATACTACTTTGGTTGCCACCGATATGTGGGTAGCCTAAGCTAAGCTAAGTTTTGTAATGGTATAAAAAGTACGTTATCCACCCTACTGTAAGGATATTTACTTTGGTAGGGTGGATAAAGCCATACTAGAGTAGTTCCTTGCTAGGGGTATTTATAGGAGCACTGATCTGAAATTTCACAAGATTCTTTTATTTAATCAGAGGTAAATGTATTCAAATTGAATATGGACAAAAATAATAATAATAATAAAATAAAAATTACATTAGTAAATGATAATTCAGATTTACAGCAAAAGTTAATGATTGAATTAAGACATTTAGGTTATCAAGTGTTGGGTGTAAAAAATACTGAAGAACTTAAGGATTTGAGAAAAACCTGGACGAGTCATATCTATATTTTTAATGACTTACTTGGAGTAGATGCAGAATTAATTTTAGAACAATTAGTTAAAAGCAAAGATATTGGGATTATTATACTGGCTGCTCGTGCAGGTAATTTGGATAACACTCATGGATTAGAGAAGAGTGTTGATATTTATTTAACTAAACCTATTGATTTAAGAGCCTTAAATGCGTGCATAATAAGTATTTATGAAAGCTTAATACCGCAAATTAAATCAACTTTTTGGTTATTAGATATTAAATGTCAAATACTCATATCTCCAGATAATCGACTTTTAAATCTAACTAATTATGATATTAAAATAATAACTGGATTACTTGAAATATCTGGGCAGACTGTTGGTAGGCAAAAATTATATGAGATTCTAAATTTTAAATCATGCGATATCTGACAGTTGCCGAGAGTCAATCATCAATCATTGTTACAATTTGATACAGCTCCATCAGTGTATTTAAGGTTTTTATACTTTACTATAATGATGCGTTAAAGGTTAAACGTAAAATAAATTGAGCCAGTACCATAACGGACACATAAAACTGGTTTAATATTTTTAAATTTTTTGACAATTTCGAGAATAATCATGAATAAAAATTCAATACTTAAAGTTCGTTCGCTAGGTTTGGCGGTTGCTGCTGTACTTGCAACAGGTAGCTTTTCTGCAACTAGTTATGCTACAAGTTCTGTGACTGCTGCTCTTGCTGTTTCTGCTACTGTTGTTTCAGCATGTTCATTGTCTACCACTCCTGTTTCATTAGGGTCTGTTGATCAATTGAATACACAAACTTTAAATGGTACAGGTGGTTTAGTCGTACAATGCACTAATGGTGCCGCAGCGTCTATAACACTAGACCAAGGAACACACGCGACGGGAGCTTCATCGGATGCTGCTCCTTTACGTAAGATGGTAAATTCTACCAATACAGGTGATGGACTTGCTTATGTGATAACACAGGATGGTAGTTCTACTATCTGGGGTAATACTGCTGCAACTGGTTTAGGCTATACTGGCACAGGCGCAACTGAAACAAAGTCTGTTTATATTTCTATCCCACAAGGTCAAAACGCACCTGTTGGAACTTATTCTGACACAGTAACTGCGACTATAACATTCTAATGATGGTAAAGGTACTTAACCGGATATTTGCTGGTCTCGTACTTTTGCTTGTTGGAGCTGGCGCAGTATGCGCCGGCTCTTTTCAGGTTAATCCTGTGCGTGCCACTCTGTCACCAAGTCAGTTAGTGAGTGCTATGACGGTCACTAATACAGGCACTGCTCCAGTGGTATTGCAAATTGAAGTTTTGAGCTGGTCACAGCAGGATGGACAGGACGTTTACACTCCTACCCATGATATTATTGCAACCCCACCTATTTTTACCATCCCAGTGGGAGCTTCGCAAGTCGTTCGTGCAGGTTTGAGACACGTCTCCGATACACAACGCGAATTGACTTACCGATTATTTTTAACTGAAGCACCTGAGTCACCAAAATCTGATTTTCAGGGTATGCAGATGAGGTTACGCATCGGTGTGCCTGTGTTTGTTTTGCCTGCTATTAAGCCTCTAAATGATGTGATTTGGAAAATTTATCGCACACACGAAGGCTTGCTAGAGTTGGGATTAACCAATAACGGTGGTGCTCATCTTCAGGTCGCTAATTTTAAATTGACAGATCCTGAGGGTAAAGAGCTTGTCAAACAGGATTTAGCTTCTTATGTTTTGCCTGGTCAAAGTCGTAATTGGTCAGTCAAAGGTTTTACTGCACCTGGATCGTTAAGTAATCTGCGAATTTTTGCTCAGACTGACAACGGCAACTTAGACTCAGGCCTGATTGCAGTTGAGTCTAAATAATCGTTTTAAAAGCATGAGTTATATTGCAGGTACTTAACTTACAATAAGCGTATTATGAGCTTTAGACTCGCTTACAAACGGTTGTTTTTAGCTGTAATAATATATTTTTCAGTTACCATTTCACCTGCCTATTCTGCGTTGCCAGTAACGGCTGCAACAAATTTTGAAGAGGTTTTTTGGGGGGTGACTTTCAATGGCAAGGATCAGCAAGAGTCTACGTTGTTTCTTCGTGATACGAATAAACATGTTTGGATAGCAGCTAAAGATTTGCAGCACTGGCGCTTTCGAATACCTGAGGTGGCGTCTCAAGATTACCAAGGTGATGTCTTTTATCCGCTTGATGGCTTTGGAAAACTTACTTATCAAGTGGATGAAACCACGCAGGTTATTAATATAGTTGCGCCTGCGGACCTGTTTTTAAATACCACCTACAATAATGCGACAGTCTCTCCGACCCCTGTTTCTTCTACTTTAGGGGGATTTTTAAATTACGATGGAGCCGTTCAGTATGATCAACAAAAACTGCAATTGGGCGCACTCACCGAATTAGGTGTATTTAATAGTTGGGGGGTTGGGGTCATGACTTTAGCTGGTAAGGATCTTAGTGATACCAACCATATTGTAAGATTGGACGATACCTGGACTACAGATATACCTGATTCAATGACCAGTTTGCGTTTTGGTGATAATAACAGTCGCTCTGGTCAATGGGGCGGTGCTGTGCACTTTGGTGGTATTCAATGGGCAACCAATTTTACCACTCAACCACGCTTCATTCCCTTTCCCACATTGGCAGTCGCTGGTGAGGCGGTTTTACCGTCCACTGTGGATGTATTTGTGAATAATGCTTTACAGTTGCGAACGGATGTACCTATTGGTCCTTTTTCAATAACCAATGTGCCAGTACTGACAGGGCAAGGGGACGCACGTATTGTGGTAAAAGATTTATTGGGGCGTGAACAAGTAATCACTCAACCCTATTATGTCACACCGCAGTTGCTAAGTCAGGGCGTAAAATCTTTCTCTTATGAAGCCGGCCTTGTCCGACAAAATTATGGCTTGGACAGCTTAAACTATGGGCGTACTTTTACTTCAGGAACATTCCGTTATGGCCTTAGCGATCAATTTACCGGTGAAGCACATGGTGAATTTTTGCAAATGCAGCAAACTATGGGAGTTAGTGGGAGTTATTTATATCCTGAACTGGGTATTTTTAATCTTTCTATCGCTGGGAGTCATAGTGATTATGGTTTAAGTCCGCTGGTAGCGGCTAGTTTTCAACGTCAACTTCGGTGGTTAAATTTTGCCCTAAGTACTCGCCTGGCGGGTAAAAATTATACACAAATCGGTTTGCGACCGGATGCTTTGGCTCCTAGTGCAATTAGTAGTATTTCAACAGGAGTCAGTTTTGGATCTTATGGCAGTTTAGGTATAGGATATATCCAACAAAACAATCGAGATAAAACCGATGTAAATATTGGGACAATAAGTTATAACGTATCGTTTGGCAATATCGGATCTGTAAGTTTAGGATATTTAACAACGCTAGATGGCGAACCTAATAGCAATATTTCACTGACTTTTACAACTTCATTAGGCGATAAAACAAGCGCCAGCCTTAGTGGAGTTGACCAGCAAAATAGCAAATTAGCAACTTTACAAGTTCAGCAGGGTGTTCCGCGTGGTAACGGTATGGGTTATCGAGTAATTGCTTCCGAAGGAAGTTCTGAACGGTTTGGCGCAGCTGTTAATCTGCAAAACAATGTCGGTCTGTATAATGCTGAGGTGTCTTACGCTGGGGGGCAAACTGCATATCGAGGCAATATCAGTGGCGGCGTGGCTATGATGGGGTTAAGACCACCAACGTTTTCCCGACGCTTAACCAATAGCTTTGCTATGGTGCATGTGCCTGGTATTCCAAATGTACGGGTCTATACTGATAATCAAGAAGTGGGCGTTACTGATGCTAACGGCGATTTATTAATTCCACAGTTGCGTGCCTATCAGCGTAATCCTATTCGGATTGAACAGGCCGATCTTCCTTTTGATGCACAATTCAGTAATTTGGAGCATGAGGCTGTGCCTTTCTTTCGAAGTGGTTACGATGTTAATTTTGCAATTAAACGTTCACGCGGGGCATTGTTAACTTTGTTGTTAGGCGATGGTAAACCACTGCCTTCCGGAGCGCTAGTACATATAATTGGGCAAGAAGAAGAGTTTCCCGTCGCTTTAAGGGGCGAGGTTTTTATAACCGGCATGCAGGCTGATAATAAATTACGTACCAATTGGCAGGGGCAATCCTGCGAATTTTCTGTGGCGTTTCCTGAAGGGGAAGACCCTTTACCAAATCTGGGTACATTCACTTGTTTAGGGGTAAAGCCATGAGTTTATTTAACCATCAAAAAACACCAGCTAGAAACAAGCCTTTCGCAATCTTATTAGCTATAGTTATTGTTATTAAGGCTGATTTTGTTTATGCACAGGCCGTGTGTTCGGCAAGTGCGAGTGGCCTTTCTTTTGGCGAATATGATGTTTTTAGTCTTGCCGATACAGACTCTGTAGGCTATTTGAATGTAAGTTGCTACGAGGTAAGTGGAAGCGCTAACATAGCGTATGAGATATTGTTAAGTCGAGGCTTTGGATCTTATCCCTTGCGAATGATGGTGAATGAAGATAAAACACTGGTTTATAATTTATACACTCAAGCCAATTACGCAATTATTTGGGGTGATGGTAGCCCTGGAACCGCCGTAATTTCTGATAGCTATAGTGTGGGGCAAGACACAATAAGCAACCAATACCCAATTTATGGTCGTATTCCTGCAGGTCAGAATTCCTACATAGGAAGTTATAGAGATATTCTTATTGTGACAGTGAATTATTAGTTTGATCACAATACAGGTGCGTATACATGATTAATAATTCATTGAAGAAGGTTTTAAAACTTGATGGTGGCAATAACTGTATCTGTATAGACACCTGCTGGTACGTTTTGACCACCATTAATTTTGAAGTTGACCTCCATAGAATCGTTGGTGCCTTTGCCAACATAAGTAGCACTGGTCTCTCCAGTATCTCCCCATGCTGTGACACCGTCATTTTGTAAAATAGTATAAGCAAGCTTGACACCAGTTGAACTTACCATCTCTCGTAGAGGTACAGCATCAGACGAAGATGAACTGGGATGTTGACCTTGATTTAGTGAAATACTGGCCCCAACGCCCGAAGATAATTTTATATCTAACGCTGATTTAACTGTTGCATCACTTTGTCTTACGTCAATATTTTGAAAAGCTACAGGATGAGAAACAACATCAACATTTGCAATAACTGAGGCAGAAACAGACAAATTAGCTGTGGTAGAGCCGGCGTAACTATTAACCCCACACCCTAACTCCCATAATAATGTTATGGGCAGAATTAATATCTTAGTTTTAGTAGTTATTATTTTCATGTTAAATTATTTTTGTAAAAATAAAGGAATAAGGTCGTAAACAAAAAATAGTTACGTTTCACTATCCTATAAACAGGTACATTAGTAAATATTATTTTTGTAATAATTTGTAACCGGGATTACAAGTTGTTACAACTATTTAATGGTCATTTTATAATGTTGTTGTAATAATACAAATAATTATTTATTTAGGTATATTTATGGCAGAAAGAATTCTTGTTGTTGACGATGATAAGCGTCATTGCGTGTTAGTCTCTAATTATCTTAAAAAGCAATGTTTTGAGATATTCATGGCGGTTGATGGTGTTGATATGCAAAAACAACGTGCGTTTTCATCTTTTGATCTCATTTTGCTTGATGTGAATATGCCTGGAGAGGATGGTTTAGCTATTTGTAAAAGACTAAGAGCTGAAGGTGATAATACGCCTATTATTTTACTGACAGCACGAAATGAACTTGTTGATAGAGAGGTAGGATTAGATATTGGAGCCGATGATTATTTGGCTAAACCTTTTGATCCACGAGTGTTATTGGTTAAAATGCGTGCTGTGTTACGTTGACAGTATTGATAATGTTGTTACATATTGTTACAAAATTATTAAGGTTATATGACATGAATCTGTGATAATACTAGTAATGTAGTTAATTTATACGAAAATTATAGTGCAAAGAATTTTGATTGTTGATGATGACGTTCGTCATCGAACATTAGTGTCCAATTATCTTGCTAAACACAGCTACGAAACTCTAGTTGCAGCAAACGCACTCGAAATGCAAAAGCAACGAGAGCGTTTTAATTTTCAACTAATCGTTTTAGATGTCACTATGCCAGGAGAAGACGGTTTATCTATTTGCAAAAAAATGCGAGATATGGGTGATAAAACTCCAATTATTTTACTGACCGGACGTAATGAAACAGTGGATAGGCTGTTTGGTTTTGAGTTTGGGGCGGATGATTATCTATCTAAGCCGTTTGACCCTAGAGAATTGTTGGCGAGGGTACAGTCTGTTTTACGAAGGTTTTCTAATATTAATATTACAGCCTATGAGTCCATTAATGTTCAGGTAGAATTTGGAAATTATTTGTTGGATGGTAAGTCTAGGACTCTCTTGAGTAATAACCAACCGATAAACTTAAGTTCCACAGAATTTGCGCTGTTGATTACTCTAGCAGGTGCGCCGGGCAGAGTTTTTTCACGTAATCAATTGGCGACTTTAGTGACGAGCAAAGGCGGTGATTTACAGCCTAATCAACGTAATATTGATAATTTGGTTTCTCGTTTGCGTAAAAAATTAGAAATTAAGCCATGCCAGCCCAATTACATTATTACTGAGATCGGTAGGGGTTATGCCTTTACTACGCAGTCTGTCATAGTTTCTAAGAATTAGATGTTATTGCCACAAAATTTTTTTACTAGGCATATTTGGCGGCGTTTAGTGATATATCTACTTGTGGTAGAAGTTGCGCTAATTAGTTTTGTTTTTCTGCAAGGTGGCAAATTAATGGGTGATCGTTTTGGGCACTTAGCCGCAATTTTAGTAGGTACTGTGGATGTAGTCTTTCAGAAGGGTGATCCTGTTTTGAATGAGCAGGTGGCTGCACTGTTTAATAGAGGCACTAATATCGTTATAGTGCCTGGAAATCTTCTTAAAGATGGTGATTCAATCCCTAACTTGCCATTTATTCAGAGTTTTATTCATTCCTTTGAGCTTTTATGTGGTGATAAATTTGTTGTCAACTATCAAGCGCAGCCTGCTACATTCTGGCTGCGAAAGAAGAACCCACCTTATTTTTCGGTGGGTGCGCCGTATATAACTAATCGATTTTTAATGGTTATCATCATTTCAATATTTTTGCTTACTGTAATGCTGGTAATCGTTATTGATTGGTGGATTACTAGTCGGATTACAAATCCTTTAGCAATAATGGCTAAAGGAGCATTATTAATGGTGAGTGATCGTAATGAACATAAAATAACTGTGCCACTAGACAGTCTATCGGAAATTACTGTACTGAGTGAGACATTAAATAAAATGCATTCAGATATAAACCGTATGATCAAAGATAGAGAGTTATTTATCTCTGACATTTCTCATGATTTGCGCACGCCTTTAAGTCGCATACGCTTAGCCGTGGAAATGATGGATAATGAGTCGGAACAGTTTAAGGAAGATTTGCGTGAGGATTTGACTGAAATGGCAAGTATTTTGAATCAAACTATGCAATTGGCATATACAAATCAGGAGAAAAATTATTTTCTTGCTAAAGGTGATATAAATCAATTGTTAATCGAAGTTCAATCTAAGTATTTGCGTGTGGGTGTTACTGTTGATCTGAGCTTGGCAAATCTCCCAGCTATAAATATTGAAGAGATTTCTTTAACACGCTTACTTTGTAACCTAATTGATAATGCAGTTAAGTACGGTGATGGTGAAGTTAAACTTATTTCTACAATGAATGGTAATTTACCTACTATTTTTGTTGTTAATAAAGTCTGCGATTCTGATAAAACTAATCTATCAAAAGATGCTGAGGTGATTAGTGGCGGACTAGTTTTAAGTAGTAATCAGTTGGGTTTACACATTGTTGAGCGTATCGCCAATATGCACAATTTAACGGTAACTAAGACTTGTTTTGTTGATAAAAATCTATATGAGGTAAATTTAAGCTTCCCTCTCTCAGAATAAAGGTTTAGCAGGAAAATCCAGATTAGTTTGATATCATCATTGTTGATGGTCGGCCTCATTTTAAATATTTACTCTATAATTATCTAGACCATCAGAATACTTTGTGCATATTGCCAAAAATCCTTAGACACCCCATTGTCGAGTGAATATACTATGAATGTTGATCAAAAGACGATAAAAGACGAAACTGTTGAAGCATGGATCCGCTCTGAAAGATGAGGGTGATATAACCCTAAATGTACACCTGACCCCAATATAAGGTATTTTCTTCTTCATTTTGTCATGATTATGTCGTACCCTAGTCACACTGTGGTTTTATAGCTAAATATCTTTTAAACCTTCCAATAAACCCGTCGGAGTCCAAATGCCTACTAACAAGTTTGTGCTTAGCAAACCTAAGCTATCAATAATTAAACTCCCCGAACAAGGCATGAAAAAACATGACTTTGTCGAAGATTTTAAACAATATTATCTACATTTATTAGGCCGTGATGAGCATTGCCGATCGCCCTTTTATGTGAATGAAGCCTTGTCACAAGCGATTCGTGATCGGTTAATGGAACGCTGGAAAGACACCCATCATACGTATAGAGCTAATGACGCACGTAAACTCTATTATCTTTCGATGGAGTTTTTAATGGGGCGGACTTTAAGCAATGCCATGCTTAATTTGGGCGTCACCGATACTGTCACCGAGGCTATGTATGATTTAGGCATTGAAATTGAAGAGCTGATTGCCAGTGAACATGATGCGGGGTTGGGTAATGGCGGTTTAGGTCGTTTGGCGGCCTGCTTTATAGACAGTTGCGCGACTTTGCAATTACCAGTAGTAGGATATGGATTGCGATATGAATACGGTATGTTTACCCAAACCATTGTTAATGGTGAGCAGGTCGAAAAACCTGATCATTGGTTACGGCATGGTAATGTTTGGGAAATTGAGCGTTTAGAGTATTCACATTGCATTAAGTTTGGTGGTCATACCGAGGTGCATACTGGGGAAGATGGCGTGCCACGTTATTATTGGATTTCAACTTCTAACGTGTTAGCCGTCCCTTTTGACACTCCGATCCCAGGTTATAAAAATGGCACGGTCAATTCTTTACGCTTATGGAAAGCGGTGGCCACTGAAGAGTTTAATTTGGATGAGTTTAATGCGGGAGATTACGCAGAGGCTGTGGCCTCTAAGATTACCGCTGAAAATATCACTATGGTGTTGTACCCGAATGACGCTAACGAAAATGGTAAGGAACTGCGCTTAAAACAACAATATTTCTTGGCGTCCGCCAGTTTACAAGACGTATTGGCACATTGGATTGATACTCATGGTAAAGATTTTGAGCATTTTGCGGAGAAGAATTGTTTTCAGTTAAATGACACGCATCCAAGTATTGCTATTCCTGAATTGATGCGTTTATTAGTGGATGTGTATCATTTGTCTTGGTGTGACGCGTGGGCGATTACTAAAAAAACGATGGCATATACGAATCATACTTTATTGCCAGAAGCGTTAGAAAGATGGTCAGTTAATTTAATGCGTAGATTGTTGCCCCGTTTAATGGAAATTATCTTTGAGATTAATGCACATTTTATGGAAGAAGTGTCTTTGCATTGGCCGGGTGATACGAACCGTATGCGCAGAATGTCTATTATTGAAGAAGAAGGCGAGCAACGCGTGCGCATGGCTTATTTGGCGATAGTCGGCAGTTTTTCGGTGAATGGTGTCGCGCAATTACATTCTCAGTTATTACAACAAGGTCTGTTTAAAGATTTTTATGAGTTATGGCCTTATAAATTCAATAATAAAACCAATGGGGTAACGCCAAGACGCTGGTTGGCTTCTTGTAATCCTGAATTAGCAGAGTTAATTACTGAAACGATTGGAGATTGCTGGATTACTGATTTATCGCAGTTGAAAAAGCTAGAACCTTATGCAGAAAGTGCTAAATTCCGGCATAGATGGCGGGCGATTAAACAGGCCGCTAAGCAACGTTTAATCGATTATAAAAAGCGTAAACATCCTTCTGACTTGCATTTTGATGTTGAGGCAATTTTTGATGTACAAGTTAAGCGTATTCATGAATACAAACGGCAGGTGTTGAACGTTTTGCATGTGATTCACTTATACAATGATATTAAAAAGCGTGGCGCAGAGCATCATGTCTCGCGTTGTGTGTTAATCGGTGGTAAAGCGGCACCAGGTTATAAGATGGCGAAAAAGATTATTAAATTAATCAATAATGTCTCACATGTGATTAATACTGATCCTGACACTTCTCATAAGCTTGCCCTGTTATTTTTACCCGATTATCGAGTCTCTGCGATGGAAAAAATCTGTCCTGGTGCGGATTTATCAGAGCAGATATCGACAGCAGGTAAAGAAGCTTCGGGTACGGGTAATATGAAGTTGATGATGAATGGTGCGATTACTATTGGAACGTTGGATGGTGCTAATATTGAGATTAGAGAGGAAGTCGGCGATGATAATTTCTTTTTGTTTGGCTTAACGGAACAAGAAGTTGAAGAGCGTCGTGGGCATTATGATCCGTTAAGTATTATCGACCAAGATCAAGACCTAAAGGAAGTGTTGCATCTGTTGGAGTCAGGACACTTTAATCAATGTGAGCCAGGCTTGTTTGATGATGTGATTGCGAGTATTAAAAGTCCACATGATCCGTGGATGACTATTGCAGATTTTAGAAGTTATTTGGATGCCCAAGAGCGGGTAGAAGATGCTTATCGTGATCAAGAACATTGGACCAAGATGAGCATTATTAATTGTGCGAATAGCGGTAAGTTTTCTACCGATCGCACTATTAATGAATACAATCAAGATATATGGAAGCTAAGCCCTCAAGAGGTTAAGCATCATAGTAATAAGTAATAGTGAGTGTCATAAAACGACTTGTGGATGATCGGTATTGTTATTGCAGGTCTAATGTCTATTGTGCTTAAAAGCTTTTTCTAATAAAGGGCTAAAGTTTTTAGCCCTTTATCTTGGACAATAATCCCTAAAATCAATATCAGGAAATATGTTGTCCATAGTTTCTAAGGCAATCAAGTAACGTTCATTAATTCGATTCTTACGGATGCAATCCATCAGATAGTTAAAACGAGCTAGTTGATCGGTAATACGTTTATTGGCATATTGAGTCGTGGTACCCGCTTTCATAATAAAGGGCCAGTCTGAGGCTTGGGCTAATAATAGAGATCGAGCCGCTTGATTAGCAGCACGGGCTTGAAAAGACGTTACCGTTAAATCTTTCAAATCCAGTGCCAGTTTTTCTAATTCGGCTTCCGCTTGGTGTAGATAGGGATAGATCCAACTGTTGCTGTCATTTAACCAATAACTATAATAGCCTTGATCTCCCCAAGAGGAGGCGGCAGGACTAGCAAACTGGGCCGGGGTGGAATGTTGTAGGTAGTCACTACAAGCACTAGTCTCTAAAGGTTGATTTATGTTACTCGCCAGTCTTAAAACTTCTTCTAACCATTGCGGGCCTTCAAACCACCAATGTCCGAACAACTCAGCATCATAAGGCGCTACGATAATCGGCACTCTATCCATTGTCTGAGTGAGTGCGGCGAGTTGCTGTTGGCGTTTATTGATAAAATCCGCTGCATGTTGTTTAGCTTTCGCTGAGGCTACTGCAGGATCATAGCGTTGTTTTTCTACGTCTTTACCCGTAACGCGATAATATTTAATGCCCGTATTGATGCGAGTATTGTCATCTAATAGATAGGGCGCAATGATATCTAAGTCCAGATCAAAGCCGATGTCTTTGTAATATTCACGGTAATCAAAGTCGCCGGGATAACCTTCGTGCGAACTCCACACTTGTTTAGATGAGTCTGGATCACGACCAAAGGCATGTACGCCATTGCCACAATTGATAGGCGCGTAAACGCCACTGATTGGGGTGGGCTTGGCATTTAAAATACCATGTGTATCCATAAAGAAATACTGTAGTTCAGCTTCAGCTAGGAGTTTTTCTACCCCCGGATAATAGGCGCATTCGGGTAACCAGATGCCCGTGGGTGCAAAGCCTAAGTGGGATTTAAAAGTGTTTACCCCAATATTAATTTGATTTCGCACAGCGGTTTCGCTGATATTCAGTAAGGGTAAAAAGCCGTGGGTAGCGGCACAGGTAATTAAATCTAATTGCCCCGTATCATAGTGTTTTTTAAAGGCACTAATAATATCGCCTTGATATTGGTCTTGGTAAATAGCTAGGGTGTCTTGATAAAACTTTAAATAATATTCGGCGAGTGGCTTAAACTCAGCCAGCTTCTGGGTGCGAACCACTTCTTTTTCGGCAAGTTCTATGCGTGAGTGTAAATACTTAAGATAGCGTTGTTGCAATAACTCATCACGCAGCATGGTCAGTAGTGGCGGTGAGAGTGATAGCGTTAAGCGATAGTCGATTTGATCGTGTAGTAAACGATCAAGCACACCGATTAGCGGGATGTAACATTCTGTTATCGCTTCAAACAGCCAGTTTTCTTCAAAAAAACTGTCATGCTCTGGGTGTCTAACATAGGGTAAGTGTGCGTGTAGTATTAAACTTAAATATCCGGTTTTCATGAATGCGGTTTACTGCGTAAAGTTTTGGCCAGAAGCATTATTAATCAGGGAGCTAGGTCTATGCACTGCACAGCGTTTAGCAACAGGTTGAAATAGTTGAGTGATATTTTTGTCATTCCCAACTAAGTTAGCCTGGCTTTGGTGTTGCGGTACTTGGGTAATATTTGAGGTGGCAAGGGTTAATGCTTGTTGGTCAAAACGAGTTTGACTAACACTGGCATAATAATGTTGACTGTTGGTATTATTGGGTAATTGCAGCGTTTGTTGATCTTGGCGTTTATTAATAAAAAAATCTAACCAGTCATATTTAGGGTCGTCAGGGTGAGTGTCTGCTAAAGGATGCAGGCTTAAAGTGAACTCTGGATTGGTTGCTTCGATAAGATCAGACTCTGGCAAATTCCAATAAGCGTGAACATGTTCAGGATCAATAGGCATAAGCACGACTTCTGGCTGAGTATTTTTAAGGCTAGGGGCGAAGCCAGAACTGATGATTTGGCTAATACCCAATAGTTCTTGTGCCGAGAGTGGTTCCGATTCAATATGCTTAGGTGGCTCAGGATACAACTTAGGCGCAAAATCTTGATTGATTTCCAGGCTAATCGCCAACATTTCTTGTGCAGAAATGGGTGTGTTGGGTTGAATCATTACGGATGCAGACTCCATCACTTACCTATTAAATCATTGATGATTGGATTCAAGATCAGCTTTACCTTCTTTAAGAATACTGCTTAGATGACTTTATTGTGTATTGAGCTGTATTGTTTGTAAATAAAGTCTCAGTATACTTGTTAAATTAAACCCTATCATCCAATTTATCAAAAAAATAGTTAAACTTTGTCGATTGATAGGCTATTTTGCGTTATTGTATAAATTTTTTAGACACTGAGTTAAATCAGTTACTAACCCTGTGCTTGCCAATACCATGATTGATGCTTTAAAACTCTCAAATTTAAATGTGTTTCTAGAAGAAGATATAGGTTCAGGAGATATTACTGCCGCTATTATCCCTGAAGCCGCCCAAGCTTATGCGGAAGTTATTACCCGAGAAGCGATGGTGATGTGTGGTCAGGCTTGGTTTAATGAGGTATTTAGGCAATTAAACTCAGATGTGCTGATTGATTGGTTGGTCGTTGAAGGTGATTTTGTGCCCGCTAATACATTATTATGCACTGTGCAAGGGCAGGCTAGAGCTTTGTTAACGGGAGAGCGCACGGCACTTAATTGGGTGCAGTTATTATCTGCAACAGCGACAGTTGCTAAACACTATGCAGATGCTGTGGCGGGCACTGGATGTAAAGTCTTAGATACTCGCAAAACTATTCCGGGTTTACGTGATGCTCAAAAGTATGCTGTCTCCTGTGGAGGGGCTTATAACCATCGTATTGGTTTGTATGATGGGGTATTAATTAAAGAGAATCATATTATGGCGGCGGGTTCTATTACTGAGGCTATTCAAGTCGCTAGACAGCTAACAACAGTCACGGTTGAGGTCGAGGTTGAGACGATGGCAGAGTTAACAGAAGCTTTAGCGGCTAAGCCAGACCGTATAATGCTGGATAATTTTAATTTAGATGATTTGCGCAGCGCAGTGGCTTTAACAGCGGGCACAGTCGAGCTTGAAGCGTCTGGTAATATCAGTTTAGACACTATTCGGAGCGTTGCGGAAACGGGGGTGGATTATATTTCTATCGGAGCCTTAACCAAGCATGTGCAAGCTGTCGATTTGTCGATGCGGATTAAAGTGTTAGCAGACTAGGTGAAGAGGGGTTTGTACTCTTAGCATTTTAAACGTATATTATAAGTTGTTTATATTGTTGGAATGATTTGATGGATACAATTAGCATTCGTGGTGCCAGAACCCATAACCTCAAAAATATTGATATTGATCTACCTAGAGACAAGTTGATAGTGATTACGGGGCTATCGGGTTCGGGTAAGTCCTCGCTGGCGTTTGATACTATATATGCAGAAGGTCAGCGTCGGTATGTGGAGTCGTTATCTGCTTATGCTCGACAATTTTTATCCATGATGGAAAAGCCGGATGTTGATCATATCGAAGGCTTATCTCCCGCCATTTCTATCGAACAAAAATCCACCTCACATAATCCTCGCTCTACCGTCGGTACCATCACTGAAATATACGATTATCTTCGTTTGCTCTATGCAAGAGCAGGCACCCCACAGTGTCCAGACCATCATGTATCTTTAGAAGCTCAAACCATTAGTCAGATGGTCGATTTATTAATGGCGCAACCACAAGATCAGCGTTGGATGTTATTGGCGCCCGTTATTAATGCGCGTAAAGGTGAGCATACCCAGTTATTGGATGATTTAAAAGCGCAGGGTTTTATAAGAGCGCGTATAGACGGAACGGTTTATGACTTGGATGATGCGCCAGAACTCAATTTAAAAAAGAAGCACACCATAGAAGTGGTGGTCGATCGTTTTAAGATTCGTGATGATCTAGCCTTGCGATTGGCAGAGTCTTTTGAGACGGCTTTGCGAATTGCTGGTGGCATTGCAATAGCGGTGTCTTTGGAAGATAACACTGAGATTGTTTTTTCTGAACATTATGCCTGTAAGCATTGTGGTTACAGTTTAACGGAATTAGAGCCGCGTATTTTTTCGTTTAATAACCCTAAAGGCGCGTGTGTCAGTTGTGATGGTCTAGGGGTTAGACAGCATTTTGATGCCGATTTGGTCGTGCATAATCCAGATTTAAGTTTGGCCGGCGGTGCTATTAGAGGTTGGGACAGGCGCAATGGCTATTATTATCAAATGATATGTGCTTTGGCGGAACATTTCAGTTTTGATGTGGAAACGCCTTATGCAGAATTACCCAAAGAAGCTCAAGAGTTGGTGCTGTATGGGAGTGGTTCTACGCCCATTGAGTTTAAATTTTCTTCGGGTACAGGTTCAGTAAAAATTAAGAAGCATCCCTTTGAAGGCATTATTGCCAATATGGAGCGTCGATACTTAGAAACGGATTCGCAATTAGTGCGCGAAGAATTGGCAAAGTATCAATCTAATAGGCCGTGTACATCTTGTAATGGTGCGCGTTTAAATGTGGCGGCGCGTCACGTGTTTATTGAGGATTACCCTTTACACCAATTAACACATTTACCTATTCGTAAATCATTAACTTTTTTTGAGACTTTAGCTTTACCGGGGCAGCGTGGTGAGATTTCGGTCAAGATTATTAAAGAGATTAAAGAGCGTTTAGAGTTTTTAGTGAATGTGGGATTAGATTATTTAACCTTGGATCGTAGTGCTGATACGTTATCAGGGGGTGAAGCGCAACGGATTCGCTTAGCGAGCCAAATTGGTGCGGGTTTAGTGGGTGTGATGTATGTATTAGACGAGCCTTCGATTGGTTTACATCAACGCGATAACGATCGTTTATTAAAAACCCTCTTTCATTTGCGTGATCTGGGTAATACCGTGATTGTCGTAGAACATGATGAAGATGCAATCCGTGCTGCGCAACATATTGTCGATATTGGTCCTGGAGCGGGGGTGCATGGCGGTAATATTATCGCCCAAGGCACTTTAGAGGATATTCTAAATAATGAAGCTTCATTAACCGGTCAATATTTGTCGGGTAAAGTGGCTATTGACGTACCTAAAACGTTAACGCCTGTTGATAAAAAGAAACAAATAACCGTGCGTAATGCGCACGGTAATAATCTAAAAAATGTCGATATCTCCTTTCCGGTGGGTTTATTAACCTGTGTAACCGGAGTATCGGGTTCGGGTAAATCGACCTTAGTGAATGACACCTTATATGCCCATGCAGCGCGGTTAATTAATCGTGCGGGCGTTATTCCGGCGCCTTGTGATAGCGTTGAAGGTTTAGATCACTTTGATAAAGTCGTTGATATTGATCAAAGCCCAATTGGTAGAACCCCCCGTTCTAACCCAGCGACTTATACCGGATTATTTACGCCGATTAGAGAGTTGTTTGCTGCGACACCCGAGGCGCGTTCACGTGGCTATAGCGTTGGGCGTTTTAGTTTTAATGTAAAAGGTGGGCGCTGTGAAGCTTGTAAAGGTGATGGGGTTATTAAAGTAGAAATGCACTTTTTGCCCGATATCTTTGTGCATTGCGATGCCTGTCATGGTAAGCGTTATAACCGTGAAACGTTGGAGATTCGCTATAAAGGCAAAACTATCAATCAAGTGTTGGAGTTGACAGTTGAAGACGCGGCCGAGTTTTTTAGTGCCGTACCGACGCTTGCCAGAAAACTGCATACCTTAATGGAAGTGGGCTTGAGTTATATCACCTTAGGACAAAATGCCACGACACTATCGGGTGGTGAGGCACAACGTGTTAAGCTGGCTAAAGAATTATCTAAACGTGACACGGGGAAGACACTATATATATTGGATGAGCCTACGACGGGCTTACATTTTCATGATATTAAGCAATTGTTAGGCGTGTTACATACCTTGCGAGATCATGGCAATACCGTGATTGTGATCGAACACAATTTGGATGTGATTAAAACGGCGGATTGGTTGATTGATATGGGCCCAGAGGGTGGTGATGGCGGTGGTGTATTGGTTGCAGAAGGTACGCCTAAGCAAGTCTCTGAGAACCCTGCTTCGCATACGGGGTTTTATTTGAAGCGATTTTTTGAGTGATAGAAACAAAAGCCACCTCTTCTGAGGTGGCTTTCTAATATACAGCTTAGCCGGTATTCCTCATCCCTGCGGCGATGGCATTAATCGAACGCAACAGTGGCTTCATCCAAGGGCTTTCGGCAGGACTATTAGCGTCGATATCCCGCACCTTACGGAGTAAATATACCTGTAAGTAATTCAGCGGCCCAAGATAGGCTTCACGACGGTGCAGGGAATCTGCTAGTGCAGGATTCTCCGATAGCAGGCGGTCCGTATCAGCCACTTTTAGAATCCACTCCACAGAAAGATTGTGTTCATTAGCAATTAAGCCATGCACTCGCTGGCTGGTTTCAGGATCAATACATAAGCTGGCATATTCCTTAGCGATATTCATGTCAGATTTACTGAGCGCCATTTGTGCATTACTTAACAGGTTGCGAAAGAATGGCCAATCCCGATACATTTCCTGCAACTTTTCCAGACGCTCGGGTTTACCTTCACACCAAGTCGAAAGGCTTAGGCCGATGCCATACCACGCTGGAAAAGTCTGCCGTGATTGTGCCCAAGAGAATACCCAACCAATCGCGCGTACTGAGTTCTTTGAGCGATCACCTTTTTTACGATGAGAGGGCCGTGAGCCGATATTAAGTCCACCAATCTCACTGGTCGGCGTAGCTTCGTAAAAATAGTCCAGAAAGCCAGGCGAGTGCTCGGTTAGGGCACGATAGCCTTGTTCGCCAATATGGGCTAGCTCATCCATCACCGCTAAATTATCGGGATGGTCGCTTTTGACGGGTTGTACGAGGCTGACACTGGCTTTAAGTAGCCCGGTTACACCCATGGTCAATTCGTAAATGGCGGTTTCCATATTATTGTAACGGTAGAACAGCACTTCACCTTGTTCGGTGAATTTGATCTGCCCCCGCACCGTGTCAGGTGGCTGCGCTAGAATTGCTTCGTGAGTAGGTCCGCCGCCGCGTCCTACTGTACCGCCTCTACCATGAAATAATCGACACTTGAGTCCGTGTTGTTCGACGATGGCGATAATTTGGCGTTGGGCGCGTGATAGTCCCCAAGATGAGGCCATAATACCGCCGTCTTTACAGGAGTCAGAATACCCAAGCATGATTTCTTGGTTGTCGCCAGAAACGCGCAATAATTCACGATAGACGGGTGTACCAAATAACTGAGTGAGCACTTCTTCAATCCGGTTGAGGTCGTCTATGGTTTCAAACAAGGGACTCACCCCAAGATGACAATGCCAATGCCCGCCAATACGTCCCACCAAGCCGCTTTGCGCTGCTAGTAACATCACTTCCATAATATGACTCGCATGGTGTGTCATGGAAATGACGTATTTACTGAAACAATCCGGCCCTATTTCTTGTCTCATACGCGCCATCACCTCAAATGTTTCTAAGGTGTTGCGGCTGGTCGTAGATAAAATGGTGCGGTCGAACATGAGTCCACCTGGAGCTGCGATAGCTTCACTTAATAAATCGATACGTTGACTTTCATTCAAAGCCAGATAATCAACTTGTATTGCTGCTGCGAGAATTTCTGCTACCGCTTCAGAGTGTCGGGTGGATTCTTGACGCACATCTAGTTGCATCAAGTGGAAGCCAAAGGTATCGGCGAGACGAATTAAATCATGTAGCTCCAAGCCCGCAATAGCGGCATCGCCATGACCGCGTAAGGATGTGTCGATGACTCGTAGGTCGTCCAAAAATGCCTTTATACCTAGGTAAGCATGACTATTAGGCAGATAGGGTTTGCCTTGCAAATGTTGTTGAACCTGAAGTAGAGAGCATTCCATGCGATACTTCATTAAGGCCAGTTTGTGGCGGTAAGGCTCTTGTAAATAGGGTTTTTCCAGCTCTGCCACCGTGGCACCTAAAAGCGTTCGGTCGACTTCCAAACTATTTATAAATTCTTCGGATAGCTCACAGAAGCCTTCAGAATGAGAAAGCTGACCGCGCAATTCATCAAGGCGACGAATATATTCTTGTAAAATTGTTTGAGCCTGCATACGCAAAGCCAACACCGTTGTTTCCGAAGTCACATTAGGATTGCCGTCTCTATCTCCGCCAATCCAAGAGCCGAAGTTTAAAAAACTCGGTACGCGAATTTGTAGTGCTACTTCTTCACCGTAGACGTCACTAATTGAACGTTCAAAATTACGGTAAACTCGTGCTGTCGCTTCAAAAAGCGAGAGCGGAAAAAAGAACAGCCCGGCATCAATCTCATCGGCTACAGCTAATTTACGGGCTCGTACCTCGTCTGTTTTCCACAGCATTTGAATCTGGCATTGCAGACGTTTGAGGGCCTCTTCATGAAAATAGCCTTTAATTTGGTCATTGCCCAATACTTTAAGCGACAGAAATACATTACGTAACGCGCTTTTAACGGTGCGACGTTTTACTTCTGAGGGATGAGCTGTTATTACGGGTAAATATAATAGCTCATTAAGTAGTACCTGGAGTTTATCTGCACCAACGCCTGATTCCTTAAGCGTAAGCAGGGTATCGTGAAAAGATCCTGACCAGTAGTGACCACCTTCCTCGGCTTGCTGTCGTCGGATGCCTAAATAATGGGATTCTTCGGCAATATTAACCAGACTAAAATACAAATTAAATGCCCGCACCACTTCGCCAATCGCCTCAGCGTCTAGGTCGGCAACGGTTTCGTGCAAATGGGTGCGCTTGGACAGACTATCTTCACTCGGCGTTTCTGCGAAGCGAGTTTGCAGTTCTTCAACCGTAGCGACCGTTTCAGGTCTCGCCTGCGCTTTTAATACCTGCGTCAATACGGAGTCTATCTGGCGAATCGAGTCATCGAGTTCTTTATCTTCAAAGGTTAAGTTCACAGCTAGGCTCCTTATAGTTAAAAAGTAGAATAATTACATGGGGTTTAAAAATTAAGGGGTATTGATAATTAAAGTATCCTCATAAAAACTGACTTCACCCGTCGAGATGTCGTGGATGCCGCCAACGATTGCGATAGTACCAGATGTGATCATGTCTCTTAATATTGGACTGCGTTCAATAACGGCATACACTGTTCTTTTTACATTGATGGATGATACTTTTTCAACAAATTCAGCGTTTCCAGAGTGTCTATTTTCAGTTTCGGTTTTTTCAGCATAAACCGCGGGTTGTATTTTGCTTAATAGTGCGGTTAAGTTACCCATTTCCACATGATCGCAGGCGCCTTTGATCGCGCCACATTTGGTATGACCTAACACCACTATAATTTTTGCCCCTGCCACTTTGCAACCAAACTCCATACTGCCCAAAATATCTTCATTAAGGATATTGCCGGCAATACGCACACTAAACACATCCCCTAAGCCTTGGTCAAAAATTAACTCAACTGAAGTTCGTGAATCTATGCAGCTTAAGATAACTGCAAATGGATGTTGTGAGTCAGAGGTTTCATTCACCTGTTCAAGCAGATTTCGGTGCAATTTAAGATTATTGACAAAGCGCTTATTACCTTCTTTTAGCAAGTCTAATGCCATTGCTGGCGTAATAGCGTCTTGGATTTCTTTGGTTACTGTTCTCATGATTTTTTTGCTCAAAGGTTGAGGATAGTAAATACATTTAAAAAGATAGTAACACTATCTTTGCATATTGTAAAACTTTCGGTTATGCTTTCGCCATGAACATACAATTAAAATTTAATATGAATGACAAATTATTTCTCAGAGATCCGGAGCAATCCGAACTGGGGAAGAAAATCATTCTGCATAGCGTACAGTTAATTCATCAAAACGGTTTTGAGGCCTTTACCTTTAAAAAACTGGCGACATTAATTGGTACAACGGAAGCGGGCATTTACCGATATTTTGAGAATAAACATCGTTTGCTCATCTATTTGACGGCTTGGTATTGGAGCTGGCTTGAATATCAGGTTGCTTTTAATATCAACAACATTAAAGACCCGACTGTTAAGCTTAAAAGGGTGATTAAGCTTTTAGCAACGACAGTAGAAAACGACTCCAACACGCTGTATGTTGATGAAAGTATTCTGCATCAAATCATTATTACGGAAGGTACTAAAGCGTATTTAAACAAACGAGTCTCTGAAGATAATAAAGATCATTTGTTTAAACCCTATAAAGATCTATGCGCAGTAATTGGTAAAATGATTTTGGATTGTAATCCTAACTACAAATATCCAAAATCATTAGCCACCACTATTATTGAAATGGCGCATTTTCAGAACTTCTTTATGAATAACTTGCCCTCCCTAACTGATTTTGGGCAGCATAAAAACGAGGCCGAGATAGTGCGATTTTTGGAAGACCTGGTGTTTTCGAGTATAAAAACGCCCTAGTTTGGGGCGGTGTTATTTACAGTGTTGATGCGGTGAAACTGATTTTGATCGTTTTGGAAAGATATTAATTGTTAAAATTAGAGGGGGAGATATAACAAATATTGTGTTCAAAAAACTCTATAGAGGGAGACAGAATAATTACGCTGTGGGTAGCATCACAGTTTTTAAGAGTACTCGGTAACTTGCAGCCTGATTGGGTGAAATGAAAGTGAGTGATTGCAATTAAATTCCTTACCGTAACAAGAATTTAACATTTCTATCGTACAGTTCAAGGCTCTCTAAACTTAAAGGACATCATTCACTATGAAGACTCTGCAAAAACTACCCATGGCTGCTGCGATACTGGCGGCTCTAAGCCTTGCCCAGCCGTCGTTAGCGGCAAGCACCACCACGCCGATCAAACATTTGATCGTGGTCACCGGTGAAAACGTGACTTTCGATACCTTGTACGGCACCTATGTACCGCCACGTGGACAATCGGTTTTCAACCTGCTTTCGCAAGGCATCGTTAAGACTGACGGTACGCCAGGTGCCAATTATGCTAAAACCGTGCAATCTCAAGCCACAGAAAGCAACGCATATAGCTTAAACCCCACCCGCACTGGTGCCTTTGCCAAGTTGCCTCAGCCTTTGCTAACGGGGGCTTATAATCCTACAACTCTGCAACTCTATGGCAATATCCCGGATCAACGTTTTGCATCCCTGACCGCTAAAGGTTCTTTTCAGATTACTAAATTTGTCTCTTATCAATCGGGACTTGGCGATCCAGCGCATCGATTTTTTCAAATGTGGCAGCAAACTGGCGGCAATAATTCAAAACTGGATTTATTTGCCTGGGTTACGACGACTACTGGAACGGGCGGCGCCACTGATGGCGTAACCTCAACCAATCCTGGTCAAGGCGGCGAGTTGATGGGGTTTTTCAACATGAACCAGGGTGACGCTCCCTACTTTAAACAATTGGCGCAAAACTGGGCGATCAGCGATAACTATCACCAGTCGATCATGGGCGGCACAGGCGCTAACTTTTTTGCGTTGGCTACCGGCGATGTTGCGGTTTATAAAACCGGCGGAGTATTTGCTACACCACCAACAAATCAGATCGAAAATCCTGATCCAACTGTCGGAACCAATAACTTTTATACCAACGATGGCTATTCAGGCGGTTCTTATGTCAATTGCTCCGACGCCAGTCAACCGGGCGTTGCGCAAATCTTAAGTTTTCTGAATACCGCTGGACGTGCCAGCAACTGCGAAAACGGTGCCTACTATCTAGTAAATAATTACGAGCCACCCTACCAAGTCGATGGCACCTCAAAAGCGTTAGGTGCGACTAAATATGTTTATCCGCCGCAAACTGTACCAACCATAGGCGAGTTGATGACGGCTCATAACGTGAGCTGGAACTGGTATACTGGTGGTCGCGAAGATGCGGACGTGACTAGCGACTCGCTTTATACTTCTTATGTTTATCCGCAAGTTTTTGCTTATGTCAAAACTCAAGTACCCGCTGGAACGCCTGATAGCTATATTGCTAGTCTTGCAACACCTACAGCCATCACCAACGCTCGCCCGCTTTTGTACAATTCTATAGGCGATCCGCTGAACGCTTCCCAGAATGTGGTCACCACGCCGGCTTTGAAAGCCAAGCTGAAGGGCTTAACTTCATTCTATAGCGATGTGACCAATGGCACCTTACCCGAAGTATCTTTCGTGATACCCAAGAACCTGAGCAGTGGTCATCCGGGTTACTCTGCGCCTTATGCCTACGAGGCCTTCTTGGCTGACTTGGTAACTAAAGTTCAGGCTTCCGGCCAATGGGCGGATACTGCGATAGTGATTACTACCGATGAAGGCGGCGGTTATTTTGATAGCGGATTTATTCAAAATATGGACTTTTTTGGCGATGGCCCAAGAATTCCGTTGATCGTGGTCTCGCCTTATGCGAAGAAAAACTATATCGATCACACCTATCATGATCATGCGTCAATTCTGAAATTTATCGAACGTAACTGGAGTTTGCCAACCTTGTCTAGCCGCAGCCGCGACAATTTACCTAATCCTGTTAAAGATGCGAACAATCCTTACCGTCCGGTCAATCAACCAGCGGTTGGCGATTTAAGCTCATTCTTTAAATTTTAATCACTCGTCTTTATCGGAGAAATATAAATGAAAATATCAAAAAGATTGCTAGCCGGTCTGGCGATTGCTGTAACAAGCATTGTTAACAATGCGCAAGCCGACATAGTCGAGCCTTTTACCGGCGGAGAACTTTCCTCTAGCTGGAGTAATCCCATCGGCACTGATGCCCAATCTTATGGAATCAGTGCTGCGCCGGATGGAACTTTCGGTACTGTGTTAAGCGACGGTGTTTGGTCAGTTAACACCAGCATCCCATTTGTGGCTGGCGAAACGCTGTCGGCCTGGATTAATCCCAGCCCCAGTCCTGCTATTGATAATAATGCCCAAGGTGGTCGACTGTATCTTGGTTTTAATGCCGGTACAACTGACGCTTATTCATTCGTAGCGGCTTCTGACACCAATCAACTAGGTTTTCAAAATAACACTGGCTATACAACGCCAAGTTTTGGTGCTAGCGCAGTTCAAAACTACCTGGATCAGTGGTATTTTCTGACTATTGGTCTAAGCGCAGATGGCGGTTCGGCTACGGCGAATATCTACAATACCGACGGCACCACGTTGTTAAGTACGGTGACTGAATCCGGCTTGTCGTCTAGCAATACGGGTATCGCATTACGCGGCATCGGCGGTGCGGCCATCACTTCATTGTCGATTACCGCTGTACCCTTACCTGCGGCTATCTGGTTATTTACACCGGTTAGCGGCTTTTTATTGATGTTAAGCCGTCGCCGTAAAGCTTTGGTTTAACATTTTTAGACCTGGCAGGTTTATAAAACCTGCCAGGTCTACCCCACCATCTCCCCAATCACTCCGTCTTCCCCTAGGGCTAATACTTTGTGGATACAAAAAGAATTTACTTTATCGGCTAAAAGCCGAGGTTTTCATCTCATCACTGATGAAGTCATCAAAGCACTGCCAGAATTAAAGCAAATAGAGTGCGGCTTGCTACATCTTTTTATTCAACATACTTCAGCATCATTAACGATTAATGAGAATGCTGATCCTACTGTTCGTCAAGATTTAGAAAGTCACTTTAATATCTTTGTGCCAGAAAAAGCGCCTTACTATCGCCATGATTATGAGGGTGATGATGATATGCCTGCCCATATCAAGAGTAGCTTATTAGGGTGTAGCGTCACGATTCCCATTACAAAAGGCTGTTTTAATCTGGGTGTTTGGCAAGGTATTTATTTATGCGAGCATCGTAATCGAGGTGGTAGTCGGCATTTAGTTGCTACTATGCAAGGGCAATTTGTTTAATTTGTAATCGCCCCCATCAGCGATTTAAATTAAGCCTATACTCGTCAGGTAGTATTAAAACTCATCTGCATATTGCTCTCATTTTTGAGTGATTTCACACTTTTCAGGCCTATTTCTAAGGCAAACAGAGGGATTTATGAAACAAAAAGCACTAATCAGCACCTCCCATGTCAGAGACGATGCACTGGCTAATTATGCCCTAAACATCGTCGATAATATGACCACCAACCCTAACTTTACAGACCCAAAACCCGCATTAAGTGTTGTTAAGGGGTTGATAACACTTTATTCAGCCGCCTTATTACAATCAATTGATGGCAGCAAAGCTGACACCGCCAATAAAAATGCCAGTCGCGTTAATTTAGCAAATTCAATTAGCACATTAGCTAACTACGTCAATCTTACCTCGGTGAATGATCTTGTTAAGTTAGAATCTTCAGGCTTTAATATTTCTAAGGTTTCCACTCCAATAGGGATTTTAGACGCGCCTATTCTGCAAATAAGTTTCGGAAATAATCCCGGTGAGATTAATTACACCATCATTTCCGACTCCAGAGCAACCGATCACATTATTTTATTTTCCCCTATCCCTGCGCCAATCAATGAGGCCGAATGGCGTAGTAAAGTCGTGTCTAGCTTAAAAGGAATATTGACTAATTTAGAGCACAAAACAGAATATGTTTTTAAAGCCACAGCAACCAGTTCAGAAGCTAATAAACGGAATATTTATAACTTTTCAGCCTCTGTCGAACAATATGTTAGTTGAGCGTTGGATGCTAGTTTTCTTATTTAATTGATGGTTTACTATTTGAGATAGACAATCCAGGTTTGTTTCTGCCTGGATTAACCTTGGAAGATATTAAACTATGCGGGTACGCTTAATTATTCGGTTGTTGGAACCAGTGCGTATTCAAAATAATCAGAGGCAGCGCATAGAAAAAACTTCGGCGCAAGTTGATCAACGGCTAGAGTCACCACTCGCCGCTAAAATATTATTAAAGCTAAAAGAGCAAGAAACAGGAAAGTCTGCACTCGCTCAATGGTGTTTTTTAACGCGTTAGCTCTTATTCACATTTATATTTAAGTTTACTCTGACCCTGTTATTTTAAAAAATTTCAATCCATTGGTGCTAGATCAGGATTGAAGTAAAATTTAGCCTGCTATTATCACGCAACAGTTGCCATTGAGTGGTTTTTTGGATAGTATGATAGCTGTTAGTCTTTTTATCTTAAGAAAATATTCCTTTTAAATTATTAGTTAAATCAAGTTAAAAACATGAATGATAAATCTTGCGAAATCACAATAAACTCACCAGTGTTTTCTACCCCCCCCCCCCCGCGCGCGAAAACTTAATTTTTGAGTTCACTAAAGATAAAGATTTACTTGCACAATATTATCAAATTCGTGAACAAGAATTTAAATTAGTATATGGAGTAAATTACTATAATGGGGAAGAAACTGATTTTGATCGCAAAGGTGAGATACTAATTGCTAGAAAAGAGAATCAATGCGTTGGAGGGCTTAGGTTATTTGTACCTCAAAATTCCACAGAAAAACTACCACTTGAAATAAATAATTTTTGTCTAAAAGAATATTTTCCAGAATTAAAAAAGGAAATAGTCTATGGGCAAACTTCGTTTCTTACATTATTGCCGGAATTTCGAGGTGGTTTTGTTACTAATAAATTGTTTTATCATCTTCGTGAAAAAGTAATAAATTTAAAAATTGATATTATTTTTTCAATTGCTCCAATCTCAAATGCCCGACTTTATAGGCAACATGCTTTAAAAATGGGATTTAAAAATATTAAAATTCATAGAAATATTGATTTACCTGATTATCCAATGTACGAAGATATTAAACTCTATCTTATTAGTTTAAAGATTAAATCTTTTTAACTCGTTCAGGTTTTTATAATTTATTAAATTTAAAATAATTAGAGAAAATTTTATTTCATAATAAATCACTTTATTAAGGTGTTCGATTATTTGAAAGAACATTATATAAACAACTAATGAGTTTTTAAAAAATAACTGAGTCAGAGCAAAGTTATATTTAAGATTTTCTAATGAAGTGGATTGCTTCACTTCTCCAAACGGCCTCAAATGGGTCATGATGTTAGTTTTATAGCATTGCATATTCTTTTAGCTGTGAAAATAGCATGTCTATAATGTTGTTGATTAATTTATAGTCGCCCTGTATCGGCCAATATTAGCTGGCTTGATA
>CAIQNQ010000291.1 GCA_903873165.1 uncultured Methylococcaceae bacterium
CAACTGCAACTCTATAACTTTAAAAACCTTACAATTATAGCAAATTGTCGATAATGAGTCGAAGACTTGATACTTTAATTATTACGAAAATATTTCGGTTAAAAAATCAACCAACAATCGCCATGAGCGTTGATCAGCATTCACCTGATAAACTGTGCCAAAATCTGGATCATTGGCGACTGGATTAGTAAAAGCATGCATGGTATGACCAAAAGTATGGAATTGCCAATCAGCACCCGCTTGAGTCATCTCTGTTTGAAAAGCCAGCACTTGTTCAGTCGGCACCATGGGATCATCATGCCCATGCAAGGCAAGCACTTTGGCTTTAATAACATAATCAATAATGGGCTGAGGTGCACTTAAGAGGCCATGAAAACTAATCACTCCCTTTAAATCGACACCCGTTCTGGCTAAATCTAAAGCGCATAAGCCCCCAAAACAAAAGCCCAGTGCGGCAATTTGTTTATCATCAACCCAGGGCATTAATTTAAGCGTATTTAAAGCCGCTTTAGTGCGTTGACTAATCAACTGACGATTTTCCATAAAAGGCTGCATCAATTGGGCGTTTTCTGCTTTACTCGTTCCTAAAACACCTTTGCCATACAGATCAACAGCAAAAGCCACATAGCCTAATTCAGCTATTTTCTTGGCTTTTTCTGCTACAAACTCATCTCTACCCGCCCAAGCATGATGAATTAAAACGGCAGGTCTTTGCCCTTGTATTGAGTCATCAAAAGCAAAAAAACCTTCTAATAAAACATCACCATCTAAATAATTAATTGTATTAGAAACGATTGCCACTTAAACACCCTTATAATTTGCTGGATTTACCCAATTGACCCGATGTAACTAAAGCCTCCAAAAAGCCTTCTGAAGCCACCTCAATCAAATCTAAAACCTTTTGAAAACCAAAGCGCCCACCATAGTAAGGGTCTGGCACTTCTCTGACTGATAATTGTGGGGCATAATCAAGAAAGTATTTAACCTTGTGATGATAAGCTACTGGGCAAGCATTCATTAACGTTAAATAGTTTTCTTCATCCATCGCTAATAAATAATCAAAGTCCTCAAAATCACCCATAACGACTTTTCTAGCCCGTAAATGTGCAATATTAATCTCTCTTTCAAGAGCAGCTTCTTGAGATCTTGGATCTGGTGGCTCACCCACATGATAGGCATGGGTTCCAGCTGAATCAATTTGAAATGCCGCTTCTAACTGCCGATCTTTAAGCAACTTAGCGAACACCCCTTCTGCAGTAGGTGATCGACAAATATTACCCATACAAACAAAAAGTACGTTTATCTTTTTCATCGGTCTAACAATAACTTAAATAAGTAAACCCGCAATGTTTTAAGCAAACGGATGTTCAAGCACAATCGTTTCGTCTCTGTCTGGCCCAGTTGAAACAATCGTAATCTTTACACCCACTAAATCTTCAAGACGTTTAATATAAGCTTTAGCGTTTTCGGGTAATTCACTATAATCCGTTACGCCGAAAGTGTTTTCTGACCAGCCAGGCATTTCTTCAATAATAGCTTCACATTGTTCATATTGATCAGCCCCTAGAGGCGCAGTATCCGTGATTTCGCCATTCAATTTATATGCCGTACAGATACCTATTTTCTCTAAGCCATCTAAAACATCTAACTTAGTTAAACAAATACCACTTAAGCTATTTAATTTTGCAGATTTACGCATCGCCACGGCATCGAACCAACCAGTGCGACGTTTACGACCCGTTGTCGCGCCAAACTCATGACCCTTAGTGCCTAAATGCTCACCGTTGGCATCATGTAATTCTGACGGAAATGGCCCATTACCCACACGTGTTGAATAAGCTTTGGTAATGCCTAACACATAATCAAAATCTAATGGCCCTAAACCACTACCGGTAGCGGCGCCACCAGCGGTTGTACTTGAAGAAGTCACATAAGGGAAAGTGCCATGATCGATATCTAATAAGGCGCCTTGAGCACCTTCAAATAATAAATTTTTACCTTCCGTTTGAAACTTATAAAGAGCCTCACTCACATCCGTTAACATTGGCTTAATTAATTCACCTAGTCTAAGTGCTTCATCTAAAGTTTCCTGATAATCAACCGCATCAGTATGATAATAATTCGTTAACATGAAGTTGTGATAATCAACCAAGTCTTTCAGTTTTTCTGCAAAGGTTTCTGCATTCAGCAAATCACCTGCTCTTAAACCTCTACGACCGGCTTTATCTTCATAAGCCGGGCCAATACCTCGCCCCGTTGTACCAATCGCTTTACCACCTCGGGCTTTTTCACGCGCTTGGTCAATCGCGACATGTACGGGTAAAATCAACGTACACGCTTCACTGATTAATAAACGATTTCTAACAGAAATCCCAGCTTTTTCAAGGAAACCGATTTCTTCCATTAATGCCGAAGGTGACAATACCACACCGTTACCAATCATACAGAGCACGTTATCCCTAAGAATGCCAGACGGAATTAAGTGTAAAACAGTTTTTTCACCATGAATAACCAAAGTATGGCCGGCATTGTGCCCGCCCTGAAAACGTACTACGGCCTCAACTTGCTCGGTTAATAAATCAACCAGCTTACCTTTTCCTTCGTCACCCCATTGAGTACCGATAATAACGACATTTTTTCCCATAATTATTCCAGACTTAAGCTAAAGGTCTTACGACCCAATTTTGTTGATCTTTTTCTAAAATAGAAGTGCAACCCATTTCTTGGGCACTTCCGGTTTGTCCTGGCAGTTGTTGAACTACAGACTGATGTTGGGTGCGCAACTCTCTAATTTTTTCTGTTAAAGCTATATCTTCTACAAAAGGCGCAAAAATTAAAGCCTTCGATGTTAAGCCATTTGTTTTTTTAGCCAAGGCAGTTAACAATTTTAAATCCGTACTAAATCCAGTGGCAGGGCGCGCTCTACCAAATACGGCGCCGATATTATCGTATCGACCACCTCTGGCAATTTCTTTACCTAAACTAGGTACAAAGGCCGCAAAAACCACACCGGTATGATAATGATAACCACGCAACTCTGCCAAATCAAAACTGATAGGCAAATCAGGTAAAAACGCGCTTAAGCTATCAGCAATGGCGACTAAATCAGCTAAAGCACTTTTTACTTCAACGTTAGCTTTAGCAAAAACCAGTTGGGCTTCCTGCATTATTTCTTTACCACCATTAAGCTCAGGTAGTTTTGATAGCATTGCCTTTAGATCCTGATCGATAGCATAGCTATCCAGCAAAATTTTTAACTCCGGACGAGCTTTCCTTTGTAATACATCAAACAACTCACTCTCTTGCAATTCAGTTAAGCCAGCTTGCTTAGATAAAGCTCTATAAATCCCAACATGACCCAAATCCAAATGGATATTCAATAAACCAGCTACAGCCAGCATTTCCAACATTAAGCGAATTACTTCAACATCACTTTCTTTACCAGCATGCCCATATAGCTCAGCACCTAATTGCATAGGGCTACGGGTTTTATGTAATGCATCACCTCGGGTATGTAAAACGGTTCCGACGTAACAAAGACGCGTTGGCCACGCATGTTTCAGGTTATGCGCATCCATTCTAGCGACTTGCGGCGTCATATCAGCTCTAATGCCGAGCATTTCACCACTGATTTGATCGGTGAGTTTAAATGTTTGCAAATCAAGATCATGCCCTGATCCTGTTAACAAAGAATCTAGAAAATCTATGAACGGTGGAATCACTAAATCGTAACCCCAACAGGCGAACAACTCTAAAATTTGACTACGCAAATTTTCAACTCGCTGCGTTTCTTCTGGGAGTATTTCTTCTATTCCGTCAGGCAATAGCCAGGAATCTTTTGCTTGCATTTTTGTATATCCACTCAAACAAAACGCCCCGCCTAGGCGGAGCGTTTTGATATTGCATTAATAATAGTTGTGTTTAAAAGGCTTATTTTTGCGCCTTAAAATATTTAAAGAAATCAGAGTCTGGATCTAATACCATCATACTACCATTAGAAAAACTCTTTTTATAAGCATTTAAGCTTCGATAAAACGCAAAGAACTCAGCATCAGCACCAAAGGCATTCGCATAAATTTCAGATGAAGTTGCATCGCCTTCACCGCGCAATTTCTCAGCATCACGGAAAGCATTTGCTAAAGTCACGACCCGTTGTCTATCCGCATCTGCTCTAATTCTTTCTGCTGCTTCCGCACCTTGAGAACGAAACTCTCTTGCCACTCTTTCTCGTTCAGCTTCCATTCTACGAAAAACTGAACTACTCACCTCTGGTGGTAAATCGATACGCATTACTTGCACATCAACAATTTCCATACCTAATTCTGCAGCCACTGCTTTTGAGTTATTCGTTAAAATTTCTCTAATAGCACTACGATCAGTTGAGATTAGCTGTTTAATATTTCGTTTACTAAATTCACTACGAAACGCATCTTTAATAATTTGATCTAAGCGCAAATTAGCTTGATCAATATCACCGGCTACCGACGTGTAAAAAGTACTGACATTGCCAATACGCCATTTTACAAAAGAATCAACAATAACGTTCTTTTTTTCTGCTGTTAAAAATCGTTCTGGTTTGGCATCCATCGTTTGAATACGACCATCAAACTTTTTTACATTGTTAATAAACGGAATTTTAAAATGTAAACCCGGTGCATAATCATTCTTAACAATCTCACCTAAACGAAACTTTATAACTTTCTCATTTTGACCTACTGTAAAAAAGCTCATCACAGCCACTAACAACACACCGGCCAAACCCACTATTATTTTATTTTGATTCATTAGCGACCTCTGCCATCACGGCTACGAATTGCAGTACGGTCAACCGTTGGATCGGGTACCGAACTGGGTAGTTGCTGTGCCTGAGGCTGAGATTGAGGTTGATCAACAGCACTCGTTGAAGAATTATTTACGACTGATCCTGATGCTGCTAATGGATTAGTTTGAGCTGTCTTATCAAGGGGTAAATAAAAATTACTGCCCGTTTTAGCATCCACTAAAACTTTATTACTTTCTGACAATACCGCTTCCATCGATTCAATATACATACGTTTACGAGTCACTTCTGGCGCTTTAACGTATTGACCCAACAACTGGCTAAATCGACTGGTTTCACCTTGCGCTTGGGCAATCACTTGTTCTTTATACCCTTCCGCTTCTTGTATCTTACGTGCTGCTGCACCCCGCGCTTTAGGAACCACATCATTCGAATAGGCTTCTGCTTCGTTGATTAAGCGTTGCTCATCTTCTCGCGCTTTAATCGCATCTTCAAATGAGTTTTGCACTTGCTCAGGGGGTTGAGCGTCCTGAAGATTAACACTGGTGATTTGGATACCTGATTCATAGCTATCCATTACATCTTGAATTTCTTTTTTAATCAGCGTCACAATTTCACTACGACCTTGAGTTAACACAAAGTCCATAGCACTACTGCCTACCACGCCTCTTAACGCACTTTCTGTCACTTGTTTTAGGGTTAAAGCCGGAGTCACTACATTAAACAAAAACTGTTTAGCGTCTTTAACTTGATACTGCACCGCTAAGCGCACATCCACATAGTTTTCATCTTTAGTTAACATTAAGGCTTCTTTCGGTACTGAGCCAACTTGCTCACCCCCCGCAGAACTGCGATAACCCACCTCTATAAAACGCTGTTGTTTAACATTAACAATATCAACATGTTCAATCGGTGCTGGAATATGCCAATTTAAACCCGACTGCGTAGTAGCAATGTATTCACCGAATCGAGTTTCAACACCGTGATTTCCCTCGTCTACGATATAAAAGCCACTCAGACCCCATAATACAGCGACACCACCAGCAAGAAAGCCCAAACCTTTTTTGGAATTTCCAAAAGAAAAGTTATTGGGTGAATTATTTTTTTCGCTATTACCTTCACCAAAAAACTTACCAATTTTCTCTTGTAAAGATCTGACCACTTCGTCTAAATCAGGAGGCCCTTTCTGATCCCCTCGACCACTCCAAGGGTCTTTATCATTACCACCAGGCTCATTCCACGACATACTTATGCTCCATATTGGATTACTTAATTAATTTTATATCTCAGGATATTAATAACCGCTATTCTATCGTATATCCCCTTAAAAGTGAAAACCCTTACCCAAAGTCTAGGGTTTACTTAACTTATATTTTGGACATTTATGCGGTTATTTCTTCATTTTTTACATCTTTTAGCAAGCCCAAATACCTAACATCAATTTCAATAATTAAATGGTTGGCACCTGATTCATCAATATGCTCGTCAATTATATTTGCGCAAGTAAATAGTTTAGCCCTGATATCAGTTTGATCTGGTCGTAAATAACAGCGTCGTTTCACTTTAGTATTTGCAAAAATCTCCGCCAGCGTAGCATTTAATAACTCAATACCAGCGCCTGTTTCTGCAGATAGCCATACTCGAATGGGATTACCCAAATCATCTCTATCTACATGCGGCTGAATATTGTCCAGCAAATCAATTTTATTAAAAACTTCTAACTGCCGCACTTTATCAGCATGAATATCTTTCAGTACGCTATTAACCTGAAACATAATTTCATCGCGCTCTTCACTAAAAGCATCAACCACATGCAGTAATAAATCGGCTTCGCTAGCTTCTTGTAAGGTAGATTTAAAAGCGGCTACTAATTCATGCGGTAAATGCCGAATGAATCCGACCGTATCCGCTAACACAATCTCAGTGCTGTTGGGCAATTGACAACTGCGTAAAGTAGGGTCTAAGGTAGCAAATAACTGATCCGCTGCATAAATATTAGCCCCGGTTACCGCATTAAATAAAGTTGATTTACCCGCGTTGGTATAACCCACTAATGACACGGAGGGAATTTCGGCCTTTTTTCGTTTACTTCGACCTTGATGCCGCTGTTTATCAACTTTATCTAAACGCTGTTGGATTTGCTTGATACGTAAACCTAATAAACGTCTATCCGTTTCTAACTGAGTTTCACCCGGGCCACGTAAACCAATCCCACCTTTTTGACGCTCTAAATGTGTCCATCCACGTACTAAACGTGTTGATAAATGCTTTAACTGAGCCAACTCTACTTGTAATTTACCTTCAAATGATTGCGCCCGCTGCGCAAAAATATCCAGAATGAGGCCGTTTCTATCAACCACGCGCACGCCTAAAAAGCCTTCAAGGTTTCTCTCTTGGCTAGGAGCTAAAGGATGATTAAACAAAACCACATCAGCACTGTATTCTTCCACAGCCGCTTTTAGCTCATCGAGCTTACCAGTGCCGACAAAATATTTTGGATCAGGTCTTTTACGAGTGCCAGTAACAACATAAACAGGATCGGTTCCGGCCGATTTAGCGAGTTCTTTTAACTCTAAAAGATCTTCTTGCTCGGAACGAATGGTTAGATGAACAAGGATCGCTCGTTCACCTGAATCTGGACGGTCAAACAATAAAATACTCCAAGGAAAATACTAAAGAAAAACAGACAACATCAAAACTGAAGCGCCTATTCCTCAACAGCTTCATCCTCACGCGTCATTTTAACGGCTTTACTCGGTACAATGGTAGAAATAGCGTGTTTATAAACCATTTGACTAATGGTATTTTTAAGCATGATGACATATTGATCAAACGAATCAACTTTTCCTTGTAATTTAATACCATTAACTAGAAAAATTGAGACAGGTGTATGTTCTTTTCTAAGCGAATTTAAAAAATTATCCTGTAAGTTTTGGCCTTTTGACATCCGATTTCTCCTTATTATTTTAATTAATTGGGGCTTATGTTACCTGCAATGACCAGTCAATCACTATCAAACTGTGTTCGCAATAATTTTATTCTATCAGACACGACTTGTTTATACTTATTTTATTACTGTCATACGCAATTTAACTACCAAGTGCCGATAATCTGGCTCAGAAAGCCTATCGCTTAGTAGTAAAAAAACACTTTTCCGTTGCCATGTTAGCCCTTGCGGTTGCGATTTATCATTGAAGTGCAAAAAAACCACTTGAGTGGTTATAACGGTTGATTTTAATACGTCAATAGGCTTGAACACATTATCAACTAAAAACCCCCAGCCCGTAGATTCTGTATATCGAATAATGACCGTTGAATTTTGTGATGGCCTTAGTGCAAATTTAAGATGCACCAGGACAAGCAGACCTAAAATCAGTTTTACAATCAACGCCAAGCCATTGAAAATAATCGCCTGTAACACGATAGTATGTAAAAACCACACATAGCGTATTAAGCGTTTAGAGGCAGTACACTCAATCAGCAATATTTGCGCATTATCTCTGTCCATCTCTTTCTTCCTTTATGCATATACCCAGTTAATCTAGTTGCTATATAATCTTATGCACTTAAATCGTCATCTTTTTAAATTATGAATCTAAATTGGCAACATTTTCTAAGCAGTCATCAAGCTCACTTTAATAGCGAGACTGACATTAGCTTTATTAGCGCTAGCATATCTAGCCCAAAATCGCTTTATCCTATTGCCCATTTAGGCATTTTAAGCATTAGCGGTACGGATGCGGCTAAATTATTACAAGGCCAAATAACCTGCAATGTTAACGATATTACTGAGACTAAAAGTAGCCTAGGTGCTTTGTGTAATCCAAAAGGCCGAGTACTGAGTACATTTTTACTCATTAAAACTCCCAGCGCTTTTTTAATGATTCTGCCTATCGATCTATTAGACAGCATACAGAAAAGACTGCGCATGTATATACTTAGATCAGATGTTACCATAGACAACGCAACTGAAACACTGTGTTTA
>CAIQNQ010000292.1 GCA_903873165.1 uncultured Methylococcaceae bacterium
ACGGTATCTTTTGCGTTGGCTGTGCCTTTTGCTGCTAAAGTCGATCCATTCACCCAGGCTTTACCGCCATGAGTACAGGACGACAGTGTAACGCCTGCGGGTAAGCCTGACACACCACAGGTGACTGCGTTGGCAGTCACAGTACTGGTATTAGCACAGCTAAACGTACCGGTGTAATTTACGGATACTTGGCCTGAGGTGGGCAATCCCGTTGCGTCCGCTACTACATCCGCGGGATCCAATACCGTGATACTGGTGCTGCTGGTGTCATTGTCCTTTTTCAGTTCATTACTGGCACTGGTGGTGACGGTCGCGGTGACTTTGCCTGAAGTCGTGGGCGTGCCTGATACCGTACATTGCACGGTATCTTTTGCGTTGGCTGTGCCTTTTGCCGCTAAAGTCGAACCATTCACCCAGGCTTTACCGCCATGAGTACAGGACGACAGTGTAACGCCTGCGGGTAAGCCTGACACACCACAGGTGACTGCGTTGGCAGTCACAGTACTGGCATTAGCACAGCTAAACGTACCGGTGTAATTTACGGATACTTGGGCTGAGGTGGGCAATCCCGTTGCGTCCGCTACTACATCCGCAGGTGCTAATACGGTGATACTGGTGCTGCTGGTGTCATTGTCCTTTTTCTGTTCATTGCTGGCACTGGTGGTGACGGTCGCGGTGACTTTACCTGAAGTCGTGGGCGTGCCTGATACGGTACAATTCACAGATTGATTTGCCGCTAGATTTGATCCATTAATCCATGCTTTACCACCACTACTACAAGACGACTGTGTAACGCCATCTGGCAAGCCTGACACACCACAACTGACTGCTTTGGCGGTCACGGCACTGTTATTTTTACAGTTAAAACTGCCTGTGTAATTGACCGCCAATTGGCCTGTATCTGGCAAAGTCGAACTAGCGACCATATCCGCAATATCACCTACAGTAATTGTGTTAATACTGGTGTTATTGTCTTTTTTAACTTCATTGCTGGCGCTAGTGGTCACGGTAGCCGTTACACTGCCAGCCTTCGTTGGCTTACCAGACACTGTACAACTCACTGTTTGATTTGCCGCCAGGGTTAAACCATCGACCCAAGTATTACCACCACTAGTACATGCCGCTTGCGTGACACCATCCGGCAAACCGATTACACCACAACTAACTGCTTTAGCAGGGACTGCACTGTTGTTTTTACAACTAAAACTGCCTGTGTAATTGACCGCCACTTGTGCAGTAACTGGCAAAGCCGAACTTGCGACCATATCAGCAGAATCATCTACGGTAATAGGGTTAATAATGGTGTTATTGTCCGTTTTAACTTCATTGCTGGCACCGGTAGTCACCGTAGCCGTTACACTAGCAGTCTTCGCTGGCTTACCAGACACTGTACAACTGACTGATTGATGTGCCGCTAGAGTTGAACCATTGACCCAGGCTTTACCCCCACTACTACATGCCGCTTGCGTGACACCATCCGGCAAACCGGTTACACCACAACTGACTGCTTTGGCGATCACGGCACTATTATTTTTACAACTAAAACTGCCTGTGTAATTAATCCCCTTGTGAGCTGTGGCTGGCAATGCTGAACTTGCAACCATATCAGCTATATCATCTACGATAATAGTTTTATTGATGGTGTTATTGTCCTTTTTAACTTCATTGCTAGAACTGGTGGTCACCTTAGCCGTTACACTGCCCGCCTTCGTAGGCTTACCCGATACTGTACAAACCACTGATTGATTTGCCGCTAAGGCTGAACCTTTAACCCAGGCTTTACCACCACTAGTACAGGACGCTTGCGTGACGCCAGCCGGCAATCCTGAAACACCACAACTAACTGCTTTGGCAATTATGGTACTGTTATTTTTACAACTAAAACTGCCTGTGTAATCTACTGACTTAAGCGCAGTTGTTGGTAATTCCGCACCAGCTACCATGTCGGAATAAACACTGGGTACGACAATTGTGGTGCTAGAGCTATTAGTGATTGAATTTGAGTTGTTCGAGGCGTCTGTCGTCACAGTAGCCTTATAACTGCCAGCTGCTGTCGGCTTGCCAGTTACATTGCAAGTTACTTTTTGACTAGCAGGAATTTCTTTCGGCTGAGACCAAGAATGAAAAGGCGCTGGTGTTATAGTACAACTGGAAGCGGCTAATCCAGCGGGTAAATTAGTAACATCACAACTCGCACTTGGTGCTGAAGCTGTTGAATTATTAGTACAGGTAAAGCTACCCTTATAGGATACACCTAATACAGCATTCGTTGGCATACCGCTAGTATCGGCCACCAAATTACTGACCTTGGTATTAAGCACCAAGGCGGTTTGTACCAAAGGCCCCAATATTGTAGTGACTCCATCACCACTTATCGGATAGTTACCATTGTTAACTGGCCCCGTTGTTTTTGTGGTACTGGGAGTTGGACTCCAATCAGCCGGAATGGCTACTGTAACAGTAAAGCTACCGAACTCGCCTGGTTTTAACTTGCCTAAAGAGCAAGTAACTGGGCCAGTTTGACCAACTGAAGGTATGGTACAACTGCCATTAGTAGGATTCGTATAAGAAACAAATGTAGTATTTTGTGCAGTAGTAATTGACGCTGGAGCCCCATTTACTACTGGTGGAGAACCTTGAGGTAAATTAGCAACCACTTTCACATTATTTACGGCATAACCACCACCATTAACATAGTGATAAGTGTAAGTAATATTTGATCCAGGATAGGTGCTTGCGGGACCGCTAGCTGATACCCATAACAAAGAGGGTATAAGTGTTGTTGCATCATCTATATATAAATGACCATCATGACCACCAACGGAACAGCCTGAAGCAAGCAACACAAGCTCAATCTTATCACCCACATGAATATAGGCATTTCCTGGTGATATATCAAACGCTTGCCATTGAATATATTTATAATTGGCATTAGTACCTGGGCTAGTACCAGAACCGTTTTCCCAAGGAACACCCGCTTGACCAGCGTAACTCCACTGAAAAAACAGCGGGACTTCCGCGTTTCTATTCGTCGTAGCATTGTTCAACTGAATGGCGTAAAAGGGTTGCTGACTGAGGGAATGTGAAGGATTTTCCAATACAGGAGCTGCAATAAACCGAATATGCACCTTATCATCTAGAGGATCAATGTCAGAAGTCTTGATGGTAATTTGTTGACTAATAGACGTTGCATGCTGACCAATGAAGCTCCATGGTAAGCCAGAATGCGCCTCCGCCTTCCCAGAGACCCCGAATACTTTATGCACTGAGCGCAAGTTAACTGACGCGGATTGTAAGCCGCTTCCTGGCAACACTAAAGAAGACGCTGGATTTGACCCAAACAAAAAATAGTCGTAAGGAGAGTAATCTAGAAACAGCTTTGGCGAGTTATGTATATCAGCGGCATTATATATATCAAGATGCGCTTTACCAAGCCCATAGTCTATGTTTATCCCAGAAATACTGGTGGGTGTCAACTCATTTTTGTTGCCACTAAATATATAACTCTGAGAAGTCCATCCTGTAATTGGATCGTCAGTCGCCGTTCCTGTTGTCGTATAAGTACTCTCAAAATCTCCATTGATAAAATCAGCTTGTGCAACTTTCGTTAGCCCTAATAGAACCAAGATTATCAAAAATAGGAATGCGCTTAAATCGAGTGACTTTACTTTTAATATTTTCATGGAATAAATTTCTGGGTAGTTATATCACCTATTGTAACTGTTTGTAACAAAATATCAAAATTAACTTTATTGATTTCATCGGACATGTTTCCCCTTATTTCCTCCATTTAGATGTACCATCACACTGTAACACTACGATAAATTCAGCTGACGCGTTACTATAGACTCATCATTTTCTACCGAACTCACGGCTTCTATGCAAAACAGTTTAATTCTTATTGACGGCTCATCTTTTTTATTTCGAGCTTATCACGCCGTGCCACCTTTAACTAATCCCAAAGGTGAGCCCACTAATGCTATCTATGGCGTTTCAAATATGCTTCGCAAACTCATCAACGATTATCCAACCGACTACTTCACCGTCGTTTTTGATGCACCAGGCAAAACTTTTCGTAATGAAATTTATGGCCAATACAAAGCGCATAGACCACCCATGCCTGATGATCTGCGCGTACAAATTGAACCTTTATATCAACTGATTAAAGCGATGGGCTTACCTTTAATTATGGAGTCAGGGGTTGAGGCAGATGATGTATTAGGCGCCCTTGCACAATATGCCGTTCAACAAGGCTTTAAGGTGATTATTTCCACTGGTGACAAAGATATGGCCCAATTAGTTACCGAACAAATTATTTTAGAAAACACGATGTCTAATACCCGAATGGATAGACAAGGTGTCATTGATAAATTTGGTGTTAAACCTGAACAAATTATCGATTATTTAGCCTTAATGGGCGACACCAGTGATAATATTCCAGGCGTACCTAAAGTAGGTCCAAAAACTGCCGCCAAATGGTTAGAGCAATACGAAACTTTAGAAAACCTAGTAGCTAATGCCAATAAAATTACCGGCAAGATTGGTGAAAGCCTTCGCGCCAGCCTAGATCAATTACCCTTAGCTAAACAATTAACCACCATAAAAACCGACCTTAACTTGCCTTATGGCATGGAGGATTTAAAAAAACAAACCATCGATACCGAAGCGCTCAAACAAATCTTAACGCAATTAGGCTTTTCATCTTGGGTAAAAGCACTAGACAACCCAACCATACCCAGCAAGCAAAACGTAGATTCCACGCCCGAACATCAATCTAATCCTATAGCGGAAATCAAGCCGACTTTTAGTAGCGGAACCTATGAAACCATCCTAACCCAGGAGCATTTTGAAAAGTGGCTGGATCAACTTAACAAAGCGGATTTATTTGCTTTCGATACCGAAACCACGAGCTTAGATTACTGCAAAGCAGAAATCGTCGGGGTTTCATTTGCCATAAACGCAGGCAAAGCGGCTTATCTACCTTTAGCCCATCAATATCCTGACGCACCCATTCAACTCGATCGCACTAAAATATTAGCGCAATTAAAACCGTTACTAGAAAACCCTAACAAAGCTAAACTCGGCCAAAACCTTAAATACGACGCTCATGTCCTAGCTAATCATGGCATTTGTCTACAAGGCATTGCCCATGACAGCATGTTGGAATCCTATGTATTAAACAGCACAGCGACTCGCCATAATATGGATGATCTCGCCAAGGTATATTTAGGTGTTACCACCATACATTATGAAGATATTACTGGCAAAGGCGTTAAACAAATCCCTTTTCAAGAAGTACCCATAGAACAAGCGACACCTTATGCGGCTGAAGATGCGGACATTACACTGCAACTTCATCAAACACTCTATGCCAAGCTACAAAAACAACCCGACCTTTTAAGCCTATATCAAGATATTGAAATGCCTTTGCTTTCGGTATTGTCCCGCATAGAAAGAAATGGCGTACTCATTGATGCCGATATGTTATCTCAACAAAGTTTAGAACTTGCCAGCCAAATTGTTAGCCTTGAACAAGCTGCTCATGAATCGGCTGGTCATGCTTTTAACTTAGGCTCACCTAAACAACTACAAACCATTCTTTATGAGCAACTCAAACTACCGGTTAAAAAGAAAACCCCAAAAGGTCAGCCCTCTACAGAAGAATCTGTCTTGCAAGAACTGGCGCTAGAATATCCTTTACCTAGACTCATTTTAGAATACCGAAGCCTAAGTAAACTAAAATCGACTTATACAGACAAACTACCATTGCAGATTAATGATAAAACGGGGCGCGTCCATACGTCTTATCACCAAGCTGTGGCAGCAACAGGCCGATTATCCTCTTCTGACCCCAACTTACAAAACATCCCAATTCGTAGTGAAGAAGGTCGAAAGATACGCCAAGCCTTTATTGCACCTGAAGGTTATAAAATAATGGCTGCCGATTATTCCCAAATTGAACTGCGCATTATGGCGCATCTTTCTAGTGACACTGGTTTACTTAAAGCCTTTAGCGCGGGTGAAGATATTCACAAAGCCACTGCAGCAGAAGTATTTGGTGTCGCACTAGAAGATGTAACCACCGATTTACGTCGTTCGGCAAAAGCCATTAATTTCGGACTCATATATGGCATGTCTGCTTTTGGCTTAGCTCAACAATTGGGCATTGATAATTCACGTGCGAAATTATATATCGATCTTTACTTCGCCAGATACCCAGGTGTTAAAGACTATATGGATAACATTAAAGTCCTTGCTAATGAACAAGGTTATGTAGAAACACTATTGGGACGTCGGTTATATTTACCCGAAATTAAATCTAAAAATGCTGCCCGCCGGCAATATGCAGAACGCACTGCCATTAATGCACCCATGCAAGGCACTGCGGCAGATATCATTAAACTCGCTATGATCAGCACCGACCAATGGTTATTTAAAGAAAATCCAGACGCCAAAATGATTATGCAAGTGCATGATGAATTAGTCTTTGAAATTGCCGAAGATCAACTAGAAAACTGTAGCAACAAAATCAGAGAACTCATGTGTTCTGCAATTAAACTCAATGTGCCTTTGCTCGTTGATATTGGCATAGGCGACAATTGGGATGAGGCGCATTAAAATATTTTAAGATCACTGAAACTTTTAATATTCATTTAAGTCCTAGAATTAGCAATACCTTAAAGATTGCCTCAGCCCCCCACAATATCATCGGCTGAATTCCGCTATGCCTCAGAAACCTTGGTTTATGAGGCATTTTTTTATTCTATAGTTTCACTCAACTCGTTTACGGCATCTTCAGAAACTTCCGAGACACTAAACAAAGCATCTAAGGCCGCATGAACTTCATCAATACCCAGCTTTTTTAATGATGAAAATAACTGAATTGTCATCTTGATATGAGTTTCTTTCAACTCTTTCTGTACTTGCAACAATGTATTTTTTGCCGCGCCATAAGTTAACTTATCCGCTTTAGTTAATAAAATATGCAACGGTAACCCGGTATGCTGACACCACTCCACCATCTGCCAGTCGAACTCCGTTAAAGGATGCCGTACATCCATTACTAAAATTATTGCACACAAAGATTTACGCTTAGTTAAGTATTTCTCCATCAACTCATGCCATTTCTTTTTAACAGCAACCGGTACTTTAGCATAACCATAACCGGGCAAATCCACGAAACGTTGCTCAGGATTAATCTCAAAGAAATTAAGCATCTGCGTTCTACCTGGCGTTTTACTAATCCTAGCTAAACCGTTTTGGCGAGTTAAGGTGTTTATGGCACTGGACTTGCCTGCATTGGAGCGACCAGCAAAGGCCACCTCTTTACCATGATCTGCAGGAGTATCCCTTAGATCGGGAGAACTGTTAATAAATTTTGCCTGATGGTAAATTGGATTCATCGTTGCCTCGCTTAAGCGTGTTAATTAGGGTAAAATCTGGCAATACTCTGTAGCCTATGTTGATATTTTAGGCTTAGACATAATAATTACTTTATACAAAGGGGATCCCGATGAAAAAAAGACTACAGGCCGTTTTATTTGCCTTAGCGTTGACCAGTACTTCAACTATTTTACATGCAGAAGGCTCAGTTGAAGCAGGAAAAGAAAAAGCGGTCTTATGTTTTAGCTGTCACGGAGAAAAAGGTAACAGTGTGGTATCAACCTTTCCTAAACTAGCACAACAAAATACTTCGTATTTAGTAAAACAACTCCAAGCCTATAAAAATGGCTCCCGTAAAAATGCCATGATGTCAGCGGTAGTCACAAACCTTACTGAAAACGACATGAGTGACATTGCCGCCTACTTCTCTGCTCAAGACATATCAACCAATCAACTGCCCCCAGAAGATGATGAAGAAGAGAATAAAAAAAGTGTCAAAGACTTAATTGCTCTAGGCATTGATTTATATCGAAATGGTGATTTAACTAGAGAAGTGTCCGCTTGTATCGCTTGCCACGGACCTTTTGGAGAAGGCAACAAACCCGCATCATTCCCCTCTATAAAATCTCAACATGCAGATTATTTGATACAAACACTCAAAGATTTTAAAAATGGTGCTCGGAGTAATAACCCAGAAAACATGATGCACATGATCGCAGTAAAAATGACAGATGAAGAAATAAAAGCTGTCTCTTATCATATTTCAATGAAGAAATAATAACCACGCCTCCTTGTAAACACGATTTAATTAGAGACCTAAACCATGCTCAAAAAATTAATTAAAACCTCACTCGCTTTAACTTTAATGTGTTTTGCTGTTACGACCACCGCTAATGATCTAGGCTATGAACCTTTAACCCCCCCTCAACCCACTCAATCAGCAGATAAAGTTGAAGTGATTGAATTTTTCTGGTACGGCTGCCCACACTGCTATGCATTTGAACCCTTAATTGATAAATGGTCAAAAAACCTACCTAAAAATGTTGAGTTTATCCGTCAGCCTGCCGTATTTAGCGAAGTATGGGGTAAACACGCAAAAGCTTATTACATTGCTGAATCGTTAGGTGTAGTAGAAAAAGTCCATGCCGATTTATTCGACGCTATCCAAAATAAAAAAGAGACTTTAGATACAGAAGCCGCATTAGCTCAATTTTTTGCTGCTCATGGTGTCAATGAAACACAATTTAAAGAAGCTTATGGTTCTTTTGGTGTAGATTCAAAAGTGCGCCAAGCACCTATTATTGCCTCTAAATATGGCATCACTGGCGTACCCACCGTGATTATTAATGGTAAATATAAAACTAATGGTACTTTAGCTGGCACTCATGAAAAAATGATAGAAGTCATCAATACACTCATCAAACAAGAAAGCGCTGGCAAATAAGATCCACAAAAAAGGGCGAAGCATTTATTAATCCTCCCGCCCTTTTTTATGCTCTGAAATTTAGCCGTTCAAATACTGTTTAAAACTTACCACATCAAATCATCAGGAATTTGATAATTTGCGTACGGATCATCTTCAGAAACGACTGTTTCAGTTGATTGCTCATAATTAACAATCACGCTTACAGCATCCCGATCAGCAATCTTCTTTGCCACTTCTGTCGTGACTACCTCATAAGCCTCGCCAAACTTAACAACCGCTAAGCGTCCTTTAATAATTAAATCACGCATAGACTCTGACACATACAAGGTCTTTACTTTATTATCATCGGTAAAATTATAAGCTACCCCATCTGCATCTCTGGTTTGTTTATTAAGCTCAATGAGCTGTTTAACCTGTGCTGCTAATTGCTTTTGTTCATCAATTTGTTTTTTAACCAGATTAAGCTCACGATCTCGCTCCACCTTTTCTGCCAGGGCTTGTTTGGCCAATTCTTTAGCTTCATCCGCCACACCTACTTTATTATTCCGCTGTTGCTGTTCTTGTTTACGCTTATCAGATTTAATGCTTTTAGCCTTAGCATTACTCACCAAACCAGATTTTAATAACTGCTCTTGTAATGATAATTTCTGTTTACTCATAATTAGATTTTAATAATAAACGTGGAATTTTATTAACATGGAAAAGCAAATAATCTTCCACAAAATAAAACAACGTAGCACCTAACACACTAGCTAGTATAGATATAAATGAAATTAAATAAATATGATAACTATCCAGTGTGTCCGAATATTTTATAATCAAAAAGGATGTTAATGACGCAATAACACTGAAGTGTATTAAATATAAGGGAAATGAAAGTTTTCCTAAAATCCTTGAGATTCTGCACGAAAACACAGAAACACACCAGTTTGATGAATAGATACAAAACACCAGTGCCGAAGATATTACAATATTAACGTGCCCTTGAGATATAAAAAAACGCAACTGTGTGTCTATAATAATTAGAGCAAGAATAATGATGATTGTGGCTATTTGCCACGCCTTATTTATTAATAATTTAGTGAAAACACCTGAAATCCTATAATTGGCAAACAAAACACCCACGAAAAACAACGCGTAATATGACTTTTCAAGGAATAAAAAAACAATAATTGGAATAAGAAGCTTGATTGGAGAAACCAATCTATTAGAAACATACAAAAACAAGAATACTAGCATCGATCCAATAAACTCAATGCTCATCGTCCATAAAAATGGGTTGTATGAAATAGATAGCGGAGAAAATGAAGCAGAATTTGAAAAACTATCATACACCTGATAAAAAGAGTATCGGAACAAGGTAATAATGCTGGGTTGGAATGGTATAAATGAGCCTAGCCAACCTTCTCGATGTACAATAGGTGCTGCCTCCACGTTAAACATTAATCCCGCCTCCATGAGTAAATACACTATAAGACAGGACATGAAAATCGGTATCGTTAATCGGAAATATCTTTTTAGTAGCAAAGAATCAATAGTTCTTAATTTTTGATTCTTTAGGTAGCCCGTGGATAAGGCATCGCCTGATAAAACAAAAAAGACTGCGATCGCTAATGGACCATTAAATATAAAATGCGTAAAAACACTTCTAAACTCTGGCTTTAACATACTAAAAGTTTCACAAAAAACATGGAATAGTAAAACAGAAAATGCCGCCCATCCTCTAACCCCATCAATTACATGTAAACGATTTTTATCCATTTCTACTCCAGTAAATGTCCAACTTGTCTTTTAATAATTACCGGTCACCCGTTTAATTAAGCAACACAGTAACACATTTTAAATTTGTAACATCACATATTTTCTACGTTTTATAATGTAAAAAAAAGGGGGTGGAATATTTATTTAAAAGAAGAAATATAAGTACTTATCTCAATTACAATACTATCAGTCAGTCTTCGTTTCTGACTCAATAATCAGCATTAGAGAGTGACTCATTGTACACATTAACTAAAATACTAACCTCTAGAATATTGAACTTCGCTAGTGGATTATTACTGGGTTTACTTTGGAGTTGGTTTGCTTATAGGCATTTGTACAATTTTATAGGAACAAGGTCTTGGTCATTATTATTCTTTGCCATCATCGAAACCATTGCGGTGTACTTTTATATTAGTAGAAGCACTCCTAGCACTGTTTCTATGAATCCATTTGACTGGATAATAGCCTTTATAGGAACTTTTACGCCCCTATCATTAAGACCTGAACCTTATGGCATATTCCCATCAGGAGAGTATTTAGTTTTTCTCGGTGCCTTTCTGCAAGTACTCAGCATTATTTCTCTTAATCGCAGTTTTGCTTTAGTACCCGCTAAGCGTGTCATCAAGACCACTCGTATGTATCGTATAGTTCGCCACCCGCTCTATGCGAGTTATATTTTGGGGCTTACAGGTTACGTATTGCAATATACCTCAGAGGTTAATATCACAATTTACCTTATTAGCTTGGTCTCAATCTTTATTAGAGTTTTTCGAGAAGAACATCACTTAGCCAGTGACGCTACCTATCTGGAATACATGCAAATCGTCAAATACCGACTCATTCCTTTTGTGTTTTAACGCGTTAAGAAAATATGGCTACCAACTTAAGACGGGGCAGATGCTAGGCTTAACTTTATACTGTACCTCCTTAAGTAAGTAGCCGAAAATATTTTAATTCCAAAACTGACTAGAATATTAAATCTCAGTAATTTTTTAAGCAAAAAAAAACCCTCTGATGCAAAACCGCAAAAGAGGGTTGAAAATTCAAGCAGAGCATTTATGAGGAGGAACTGCTTGGAGGTATAACACCAGGAGGTAGTTAACTGGTAAAACTTAGCTGTTTGTATTAACTCGCGTTACAATATTGCTGTAAATGGCAGCCGTGGCAAAAAATACAGTTGCAATAATAAATTGCCCTGAAATGAAACTCACTATGCCCGCAATAAAGATTAAGCCAATAACGATATATTTATTTAGATTATTCATTAGTTTAATCCTGTAATTAAGTTTGAAATTTTTTAAAACCGCTGAAGTGGAAATCAATAAATTTACTTACGCT
>CAIQNQ010000293.1 GCA_903873165.1 uncultured Methylococcaceae bacterium
ACAATACGCTGAACAACTGATAATTGATCCATCTATAAATCCAAGTATTCTAAGTTAACATAGGAGCAAGACCTTTGCCCTGCCTGATAATTTCAGCACCCTGATCCGAAAACTCAATCATGGTGGTGATTTCGTGCTCAATAATTCCAGCATCAATCACTAAATCTAATTCACGCTCTAAACGTGCTCTAATTTCGAAAGGATCATTCATCGCTTCTGTTTCACCAGGCAACACTAAACTAGAACTCAGTAAAGCCTCACCTAGCTCTTGCACCAACAATTGTGTTACTTGATGATCTGGAATACGAATACCAATAGTTTTTTTCTTAGGATGCTGTAATCTTTTAGGCACTTCCCGAGTGGCTTCTAAAATAAAAGTAAAAGCACCCGGCGTTAACGCTTTAATTAAACGATGCGCATCATTATTCATTTTAGTAAACATAGACACTTGCGTAAGATCTTTGCAGACTAAGGTAAAATTATGCTTATCGTCTAATTGTCTAATGCGTTTGATTTTATCTAAAGCCTGTTTATCGTCTAATTGACAAGCTAAGGCATAAGATGAATCGGTTGGATAGGCAATAACCCCGCCTTTACGAATAATTTCTACCGCACGATGAATTAATCTCAACTGCGGATTCTCAGGGTGTATTTCGAAAAACTGAGACATGATGAACACTTGCATTCTATAAAAATATTCAACATTATAACTTACAACGCCTAACACTTGCAGTATGATTCATGACAAGATGAAACTATCAAGCAGCGCATTAAAATTTAATGATTATTAAAATCGTCTTATACTTATTATTGCTGTCCTTTGCGCTATTTGTATCTGACGATATCCTCTTAGCATTAGGCATCCCTAAAGCACCTGAATTAGTCACCCGATTAGGCTTATTTTCTTTATTGATGGCATTTTTAATGTTGTGTATTAGTGGCTTGGTTTTTATCATGAGTCACATCATGCAAAGTCTTTTAAATTACTTCTCCACTCATAAACGCATCCACAGACGCTTATTATTTATTGAAGCTAAACAACTTCAGCTCAAACAACTATTTTTCTTTAAAGCTAAACAGATTGAATATTTTCACGAACAACATAAAACCCGCATCTTAAAAGAAGACAACCAGCGACAAATTAAAGCCTTGTTATTATTGATAGACCGAGACTTGCAACACCTTAAAAAACACTTACCCAAAGCGGATTATTTAACCCTAGCCCAAGCACGCAAGCAACTTTATAGTGACCAAAATATTAACGGCTTGTTAGAATTACAAAAAACCATTGCCAACCATCTAACACTCAATGAATCATCTTAAAAACTGGATCTTTTCATTACTTAAACTCGTTCACACAGTTAAAGATGAAAACCTAAATTGGCAACAACTCAATCAAGAACAACAATTACAGTTGAGACATGAACGAATACTGGCAAGTAAAGCCCTAGAAGCGGATTTAAAAAAGAAAAGCGTTGAACTAGAACATCACATTGACCTGATACGCACAAAAAATGCGGCTGATCTGGCTATGTTTAAAACAAAATGCAATCAAGACATCAAAGACTATAAACAATATTTAGCGTCTTTAGAACAACTTAAAAAGTCTATACAACTGAGTTACACGCATTTACCCGAAGCCGTTGCTTTTACGATTCATCATCACGCTAAACATTTATTAAACCAAATGTGGGATGCGCAAGATTTTGAACACAAAATGCGCCATGAAATGCACTTAATTAACTTTATGACGACAGTACATGAAGATGCCCGCCGATACCTAGAAGGCGAAAACACAGATCAATTACCAACTAGAACACTGAACTTGATTCAACACAATCAAGTCAGCACTCCAACCGATAACTTCTAAATTACGTTATTTAATATCTAACACACATAAAGCTGTCATATTAATAATACGCCGTACCGTAGCTGAGCCTGTAAGGACATGCACTGGTTTTCCACAGCCTAACAAAACTGGGCCAATAGCAATGCCATTTCCCGCTGCCGTTTTTAATAAATTATAGGAAATATTAGCGGCATCCTTATTAGGCAATACTAATAAGTTAGCGCTGGATGTTAACGTTGTTGCCGGCATCTTTGCTTTCAATAAAGCATAATTCAACGCTGCGTCACCCCGCATTTCT
>CAIQNQ010000294.1 GCA_903873165.1 uncultured Methylococcaceae bacterium
CAGCAGGGCTTTTATAGATAAGTTTTCTGCGCAGTGTCTTCTTAGGTAAATACCTGTCATGACACCACCTATCGCTCCAATTGACATATTAAAATAATTAAATTTCGCTACTAGCATGAGTCTTATTAGTTGCAAAAATCCAGTTTGTTCACGGTCAAGCAGTAAATATTCACAGCCGTGGAATATGAAATAACAAAAAATTATTAACAGTACGCAGTTGAGATAAGTGTATCTGCTGAGACCAATGAGGCAGAACCAGATTGATGCTGTTAGCATCGCTAGTGCATAGTAGAGCAATGGTCCAAAGAAGGCATTAAAAAATACAGTTGGAGTAATTTCTTCAAAGGGGATAGACCCAAGGTTTAAGAACGATCCTATCATGATGCCGATTAGGATTAGTATGGCGCCGAATTGCATTGATTTTCGGGTTTGTTTCTTGTTTATATGATATTTGGTATAGAAAAAGTAACCTAATCCAGTACCAAAGACGTAGGCGAAGCCGGGTGTGGCGATATTAAAGATAGGAGATAGTGCCTCAAGAATATTTGAACCATTACCTTTACCAAAGAGTCTGTTGATAAAACCTTCTGACCAGTGATCACTGACGACTATGATTACTAAAATTCCGCGCAAAATATTAATCAGCAGATTGGTTCGCCATTCAGGCAGTATGTTGTTGGTTTGAATTTCATCGCCGTTATCTTCGCCAACAATTTCTCTAATTGTTTTACCTTGAAAGATGCCTCGAGCTACTGCATTAGGTATGCCTAACTGTTTCATGCGGCCCAATGTCTTTAAGGCGCTGAGGGAGTCTCCTCCTAAGGCAAGAAAATTATCATTGACGCCGATTGTGGTGATCCCAAGGATGTCCTGCCAGATTTTGACCAGTTCGGCTTCGCGTTCATTACAAGGCGCGATGTAGTTTTCGCCACTGGACTGTTCGTGTGATTCAGGCTCAGGTAGAGATAGCAGGTCGATTTTGCCGTTTGCTAGCAAGGGGAAAGCGGGCAGCGACATTAGGTGTGACGGTACCATGTAGCTGGGTAAATTAGAGCGTAGGTGATTTAGTAGATTGTTATGATCAATGTCTTGGTTTTGCGCTGCAACATAATACCCAACTAAAATTTTGCGATCTTCACCGATATTTTTTGCTAACACCAATGCTCGGGTTATTCCGGTAAATTTTTCCATTGCGTTGGTAATTTCGGATGGCTCTACTCGGAAACCTCGTATCTTGATTTGGTTGTCGCTACGGCCTAGATATACCACATTCCCGTCGGGTAGATATTTGCCAATATCGCCAGTGTGGTAACAATAATCGTTGGTCGAACCCGTAAATTTGTTGATAGTAAATTTAGATTCGGTTTGTTCTTCATCATTGATATAACCTTGAGATAAATAGGGGCTTCGGATAATAAGGTCGCCTGGTTCATCTACAGACGCGAGTTCTCCTGCTGCGTTTAGTACTAATAATTGCGTGTCTTTGATGCCGCGGCCAATTGGATACGGACCTTGCCAATCAGGCGTAATCACAAAAGACGCCATCGCTTGGGGTGTCTCTGTCGTACCATAGAAATTAACTTGCTGTGCATCTGGCGCAATTTCACGTAGACGTTGACTGGTTTTATGACTTAAAACATCTCCACCCCAGAAAAAATAACGTTGGTTTTTTAAGATGCTATCTTGATTGCTTGCTCCAGCGGCGATAATCTCGCCCATAGCGGGTGTTAAATGGCTGACGGTGATCTTGTTTGTGTCTAACCATTCGAATAACTTATCAGGATCAAAGATAGTGGCTTGTTTTGGTATATGTAGGTTCGCACCTATCGATAGTGGTGTAAAAATATCGCGCAGTAAAGGATCATGACTTAAACCGGATAGCATGGAAAAATGATCATTAGACGTAAAGCCGTGCTGCTGTACATGCCACGCTATAAAATGCGGTAAAGGCGGATGATTGGTTGCTATTCCTTTAGGTTGACCCGTACTTCCGGATGTAAATGTGATGTATGCCGTGCACGCCAGATCAAGTTCTAGTTTCGGTATGGCTTGATCATATTGCGCGTAGGCTATATGCGCTGATTTATAATCTTCCGGAACCTGCAATATCTTTAGTTTATTTAATTGATTGGCAAGCTGAAATTCTTCAGGCACAATTTGGGAGCCACAAATAATTAATAGTGTTGGCTGAATAATTTCTCGAATCGACAGTATTCTAGCCGTGGGATAGGATGCATCGGCTATCGTAAAGGTGGTTCCTGATCTTAGTGCAGCGAGAACAGCATAGATCAAGGCTGGATTACGATCCGAAAGGATCATTATTCGGTCAGAGGTTTTGACTCTATTGGCTAATATTGCTCCTGCCAGTTGCCTACTCATGATTTCTAGTTGGGCATAACTGCATTGCCCATGACTAGCCGATAAAGCCGTTGACTCTGGAGTTTTTTGTGCTTGTTCTAGAAATGCCTGTTGAATTGTGGCATTGGGCTTATATTCTAATATCTCTCGAGGATTAGGTAAGCTTAAATCATTCATAGGTGATTTTAGTAGGGGTTAAATGTGAAAAACGATATAAATGTCTATATGTAATCATTCTATCTGAAAATAGAGATTACCCACATTCAAAGTTTACTTTTTTATCGAAGAAACTGTGTTCTTTTATAGTTATTGTTGATGCTTGCTCAACAGCTTAGTCGGTGATGTTTATATTTATTTGATCTTTCAATTTTTTCAGAAGTTCTTCTAGTCCCGACATTCCGCACCCTCAAAAAATAAGCATTCAAAATCAATTAATTGAAAATTATGTTGCTATTTAGCAAAAAAATATATGATTGAATATCAATAAGATGCCCAAGGGGTGCGGAATGTCGGCTAGTCGGTTGAATTTTTAACATAAATTTATTACATGTCGGTTACATATAAAGAGAATTTACTTTAGTTTGTTTTGTTTAAGTGTTTGTTTAAAACTTTTAACGCTGGCGGGCTTTACGGTATTAGACCATTCCTAATAACGTAAAGCTAACTTGAATGTACTGGTGTTGATTTACTGATAAGCTGAATTATATGCCTTTAGCCAATTTCTCAGCATAACCCGTGTAAGTACGTGGGGTTAATATTAACAACTCTGCTTTTGCTTCAGCAGGAATTTCTAAGCCATCAATAAAGATGCGCATTTGTTTAGGGGTAATGCGGTGTCCACGGGTTAATTCTTTGAGTTTCTCATACGGTTTTTCTATGCCATAACGACGCATCACTGTCTGAATAGGCTCTGCCAAAACTTCCCAGTTAGCATCTAGGTCAGCTTCAATAGCGTCCACATTGATTTGCAGTTTAGAGATACCTTTTAAACTGGCTTGAATAGCAATGCTCGTATGCGCAATACCTACGCCAATATTTCTTAACACAGTTGAATCCGTTAAATCACGTTGCCAGCGTGAGACAGGTAGCTTTTCAGCTAAGAAGCCAAATAGCGCGTTAGCCAGTCCAATGTTGCCTTCCGAGTTTTCAAAATCAATAGGATTTACCTTGTGAGGCATAGTAGAAGAACCTACTTCGCCGGCAATCGTTCTTTGTTTGAAGTATCCTAGCGAAATATAGCCCCAGATGTCTCGGTCAAAATCTAATAAGATAGTGTTAAAGCGTGACAAGGCATGAAAAAACTCGGCAATATAATCGTGTGGTTCAATCTGTATAGTGTATGGGTTCCATTGTAAGTCAAGAGATTCAACGAAGTTCTTTGAGAATTCAGCCCAATCAACAGTAGGATAGGCAACAGCATGGGCATTATAGTTGCCCACAGCACCATTAATTTTGCCTAACAAACTCACGGCTTGCAGTTGTTCTTGTTGACGCAACATACGCGCTGCAACATTAGCAAATTCTTTACCCACCGTAGTTGGAGTGGCTGACTGCCCGTGTGTTCTTGATAACATCGGTTGATCAGCGGTTTCTAAGGCTAGTTTCTTTAGGGCATTAATACAATCAGAAATTTGAGCTTGAATAACAACTCGACCTTCTTTTAGCATTAAAGCATACGACAGATTGTTGATATCTTCTGAGGTACAAGCAAAGTGAATAAATTCACTGACTTTCTCTAGCTCGGCATTGCCGGCAATTTTCTCTTTCAATAAATACTCAACTGCTTTTACATCATGATTGGTGGTTTTTTCGATGTCTTTTACACGTTGAGCATCGGCTTCAGAAAACTGGCTAATGATGGTGTTTAATAATTCATCAGCCGTTGCGCTAAACGCTTCTACTTCGGTAATTAAGGGGTGTTTCGCCAGTGCTTGTAGCCAGCGAACCTCTACTAAGACACGAAAGCGTATCAAGCCATATTCACTAAAGATAGGTCGTAAGTCCTCTACTTTATTAGCATAGCGACCGTCGATCGGTGAGATTGCGGTTAAGGCAAAGTTTGTCATGTTTGTGTCCTATTGTATTTAGTTTCGATAATGCCGCCACCCAAGCAGACGTCGCCATCGTAAAAAACTACCGATTGGCCGGGAGTTATAGCTCGTTGTGGCTCATCAAAAGTGGCTTTGCAACGATCATTACCTAAGGGTTCTAGCCAACAGGTTTGGTCAGCTTGACGATAACGGGTTTTGGCAGAACATCTAATAGCGGATGATAATGGTTTATTATTACACCAATCTAATTGATTAGCTTCTAGGGTGTTATGCAACATTAGTGGATGGTTATGGCCTTGTCCGACTAATAGAATATTATTTTCTAAGTCTTTTTCTAAAACATACCACGGTTCATCGGGTGCATTCTTAACCCCGCCAATACCTAAGCCTTGGCGTTGGCCTAGGGTGTAATACATTAAGCCAGAATGTTTGCCAATGTACTGACCTTCTGGGGTGCGCATTTCACCAGGTTGGGTTGGTAGATAGCGTTGTAAAAACTCAGTGAACTTTCGTTCCCCGATAAAGCAAATGCCGGTGCTGTCTTTTTTACGGCTATTGGCAAAGCCAGCCTTATCCGCTAGTTTACGGATTTCAGGTTTATGCAGATGTCCGATTGGAAATAGCGTTTTTGATAAGGCTTTTTGTCCTAAAGTATATAGAAAATAACTTTGTTCTTTGTTGGGGTCTAAGCCTTTTAATAACTGAAAATCTGATGCATCGTGCGGATTAACATCGACACGGGCATAATGCCCCGTGGCAATGTAATCAGCTCCTAAATCTTCTAAAGCGTAGTTAAGAAAGGCTTTGAACTTAACATGCTTATTACACAGAATATCTGGGTTAGGTGTGCGCCCCGACTTAAATTCTTCTAGAAAAACTTCGAAAACTTCATCCCAATACTCAGAGGCAAAATTAATCGTTTTTAAAGGGATGCCAAGTTTGTCACAGACTTGTTGAGCATCAGCCAGATCTTCCATAGCGGTGCAGTATTCTGTCCCGTCATCTTCTTCCCAGTTTTTCATAAATAAACCGGTGACATGATGCCCTTGTTCTAATAGTAGCAGTGCTGTTACAGACGAGTCTACGCCGCCTGACATGCCGACGATTATGTTTTTAGGCATTATTTAAGATCTAAAAAGGATTTTATAAAAGACAATGGATAGCGCTGCCCACTTAAATATTCATCGATGCTCAACAATACTAAAGGGCTGCGTAAGCGATGTTGTTGCGCGGCAACTTCATCTCGGGTAAGCCAATGAGTTGCTACTATGCCTGTATCTAATGCTTGTTCAGGGTTATGGCTATGACAGTCACCGGTAAAACAGAATCTTAGAAAGGTTGGTTTATCAGGACTTCTGCGCCATAGCTGAACCGATATGAGTTCAGAAGGTTCAAACTGCCAAGCGGTTTCTTCAAGCACTTCTCGTTTTACTGCACTGATAAGGTCTTCATTTTCTTCAAAATGACCGGCGGGTTGGTTAAACTGTAAGCCGTGTGGAGTCTCTTCTTCGACTAATAAAAAACGTTGATCTCGTTCAATGATAGCGGCAACAGTGACATGGGGTTTCCAAACCATTAGTGAACTCCAACTTTAATAAAACAGAATATATTACTAGATATTAGACGCTTATGTTGATAAAAATTGAATCTAAGGTATACAGTCAAGATGTCTATGGGGTTGTGATAAAGGTGGGGTTCAACTTTGATTAAATTTTCGGTGTAATTAGGCTTGAATTAAATTATTATTATCACTATTGTTTAGCTTTGAAATATTTTTATTTGAAATATGTCTGATTTTGACCCATTGAAATACACTGATGATGACCTAGCGGTTAAAGAAGCTAAGCCAAAGTTAAAAAAGCCACCTCTATACAAAGTTATTCTATTGAATGATGATTTCACGCCTATGGATTTTGTTATTGAAGTCTTAATGGATTTTTTTAATATGTCAGAAGATAAGGCTACTAGGGTTATGTTACAGATTCATACGCAGGGGTTGGGAGTTTGTGGCGTTTATTCAAAAGAAGTCGCCGAAACAAAAGTCTATATTGTTAATGATTACTCACGAGAAAATCAACATCCATTGCTTTGTGCAATGGAAGAACTGTAATTGGAGCGTTTATGTTAAGTAAAGAACTAGAAATAACCTTAAATAAGGCTTTTAAAAACGCTCAAGAAAAGCGTCATGAGTTTATAACAGTAGAGCATTTATTATTGGAGTTGATCGATAATTCTGCCGCAGAAGTCATTATGAGAGCCTGTGGTTGTGATCAGCATGCTTTACAGGCACAATTAACGGAGTATATCGATGACACCATGTCGTTAATACCCTTAGGTGTGCAAAGAGAAACTCAGCCCACTTTAGGGTTTCAAAGAGTTTTGCAGCGAGCCGTGTTTCATGTGCAGGCCTCGGATAAAAAGGAAGTCACCGGTGCTAATTTGTTTGTAGCTATCTTTAGCGAGCAAGACTCTCATGCCGTGTACTTATTAAATCAACAAGATGTTTCGCGCCTAGATGTGGTTAATTATTTAGCGCATGGCATATCAAAAACAGAAATAGAAAAGAATTCAACTCAAGAACATGATTCAGAATCAACGGCTGCTGAGTCAGAATCAGACACTCCGCTGGATAAGTATGCGACCAATTTAAATGCCGAGGCTATGCAAGGTCGAATTGATCCCTTAATAGGCCGAGAACTTGAATTGGAAAGAACCATTCAAACGCTGTGTCGTCGCCGTAAAAATAACCCTTTGTTAGTGGGCGAGGCCGGTGTCGGTAAAACCGCGATTGCAGAGGGTTTAGCAAGAAGAATAGTCGAAGAAGATGTGCCGGAAATACTATTGAATTGCGTGATTTACTCTTTAGATTTAGGTGCATTAGTCGCTGGCACTAAATATCGAGGGGATTTTGAGAATCGCCTTAAAGCTCTCATGAATCAGCTTAAGAAAGAGCCCGATTCCATATTGTTTATCGATGAGATTCATACCATTATTGGGGCAGGATCAACTTCTGGCGGCAATATGGATGCTTCGAATTTGATCAAACCAGCCTTGGCTTCAGGGCAATTGCGTTGCATTGGTTCAACGACCTATCAAGAGTATCGTGGGGTGTTTGAGAAGGATCATGCTTTAGCACGCCGCTTCCAGAAAATTGATGTGTTAGAGCCTTCGGTTGAAGATACTATTTCAATTCTAAAAGGGCTTAAGTCGCGTTTTGAAGAACATCACAACGTGAGTTATTCAGCGGATGCTTTACGCGTCGCTGCTGAGTTATCTGATCGATATATCACTGATAGACATTTGCCCGATAAGGCTATTGATGTGATTGATGAGGCAGGTGCAAAGCAACGGATGACTATAGAAGCAGATCGTAAGCAAATTATTGACGTTGCAGAAATAGAAGATATTGTCTCTAAAATTGCAAGAGTTCCGGCTAAGTCAGTATCGTCCAATGACATTGATAAATTAGCTAACCTAGAGAAAAACTTAAAGATGTTGGTGTTTGGGCAAGATGAGGCAATTTCTGCCTTAGCATCGGCGATTAAGTTGTCACGAGCGGGTTTACGCGATGCTCAGAAAACCATCGGTTCATTTATTTTTGCTGGCCCCACTGGGGTGGGTAAGACAGAAGTGACTCGTCAGTTAGCGAAAGTATTAGATGTGGAGTTAATCCGCTTTGATATGTCTGAGTATATGGAGCGTCATACGGTATCGCGATTAATTGGTGCGCCTCCAGGCTATGTGGGTTTTGATCAAGGGGGGTTATTAACAGAACAAGTCACTAAACACCCTCATGCAGTATTGTTATTGGATGAATTAGAAAAAGCTCATCCTGATGTATTCAATTTGCTATTGCAAGTCATGGATCATGGCTGTTTAACCGATACCAACGGTCGCAAAGTTGATTTTAGAAATATTATCTTGGTCATGACCACTAACGCCGGTGCCGAAGAAGGAAGTCGCGCCTCGATAGGTTTTACGCAGCAAGATCACGCCAGTGATAGCATGAAAATGATCGAAAGAGGCTTCTCGCCAGAGTTCCGTAATCGCTTAGATGCTATTATCCAATTTAAACCGCTAGATATTTCCATCGTAGGGCATGTGGTTGATAAGTTCATTTTTGAATTAGAGGGGCTATTAACAGAAAAGCATGTCACTCTAACTTTAGATCAAAGTGCTAGATTGTGGTTGGCTGAACATGGCTGTGATCCAAAAATGGGCGCACGACCCATGGCGCGATTAATTCAAGAAAAAATCAAGAAACCTTTAGCGAATGATTTGCTATTTGGCAAACTCGCGCAGGGCGGTCATGTCAGAATCTACGTTGATAATGATGATATTGCTTTTGTTATTGAAAGTGCTGAGTTAGAAGTGTCAGAGGTTAACTCATAAAATAACCGTTAAGCGTAAGCGCTAATGTCCCTGAAGAGGGTATTAGCGCATACGGAAGGTGATACGACCTTTAGTAAGATCATAAGGAGTCATTTCAACTTTAACGCTGTCGCCAGTCAAAATACGAATGTAATGTTTGCGCATTTTTCCAGAAATATGTGCCGTTACAACATGTCCATTTTCAAGTTCAACACGGAACATAGTGTTTGGAAGTGTGTCTATGACCTTACCTTCCATTTCGATTTGATCTTCTTTTGCCATCTGTAATTTTGCCTCAATAATTAAAACCCCAAATTATAACATAAGCTACTTTCTTACAACAGGATAGTGAGCTTAAATGTTTGTTAAACTTAGGCGGCTTGCCATTGTTGGTTAATCAACAATTCTAAGGGTTGGTACTGCGTCTTGTAATTCATCTTGCGACAGGCTTCAATCCAAAAACCTAAATATAAAAACTCTTTGTTTAACTGCATGCAGTGTTTTATCTGCCATAACACGGCGTAGACCCCCAAGCTATAATCAGAGAGTTTAGGCTCAAAAAAGGTATAGACTGCAGACCAAGCATTTTCAAATTGGTCAACTACCGCAATGCCAGCCAACTCATTGGCAATAGTAAATTCGATAAATAGCGTGTCACACCAAGAGCTGCTTAAAAAGTTAATGTATTCATCAGGACTGGCATCTGCCATAGAGCCTTCGGTATGACGCGAATGCTGATAACGCAAATACATATCGTAATGCGCTTGTTCAAACTGTGCGGGTTTGATAAGCACTTGCGTATTAAGGTGTTTATTCGCACAGCGTTTTTGACTGCGATTAGGTTTAAAATCTTTGACGGGAATTCTGACGGGGATACAGGCAGAGCATTCTCGGCAATATGGCGTATAGACATCATCACCGCTACGCCGAAAGCCTTGGCTGATGAGTTGAGCATAGATATCTGTGCTCATGAGTATGTCAGGATGCACAAAGGCTGATTGACTGAATTCTTCGTCAAGATAACTACAGGGTTGTGCGCCGCTTAACAGTAAAGGAATTCGAGTCATTTGTTTTGCCATGCTAATGGATTGACGGGTTGCTCACCATACTGCTTAATCAGGTGATTAAATTCAGTACGGTCTATCTCAACCGCCCCCAAGCTGGCGAGATGAGCGCTGTGCACTTGGCAGTCGATGAGTTTATAGTCCCAGCTTTTGAGCTTGGCAACCAGTGTGGCAAATGCGACTTTTGACGCATCCGTCGCGGTATGAAACATAGATTCTCCAAAGAAAACTTGGCCAATGGCTACGCCATATAATCCCCCCACTAAAACCCCGTCTAACCACGCTTCTGCTGAATGGGCAACGCCCAGCTCATGTAAATCACTGTAAGCATTTTCTATGTCATCAGTAATCCAAGTACCTGATTCTGCTTGTCGTGGCTGTGCACAAGCCCTGATAACTTGTGTAAAGGCTTGGTCAATCGTCACCGTATACTTTTGTTTCTTTAGGGTTTTACGTAGACTTTGAGAGACATTTAATTGCTCAGGAAATAACACCAGCCTAGGATCAGGTGACCACCACAGAATAGGTTCGTCATCACTGTACCAAGGGAAAATCCCGTGCCGATAAGCATTGAGTAAGCGGGTCGTTGATAAACATCCCCCAACTGCGAGTAAGCCATTTGGGTCTTTTAAAGCTTTTTGAGTGGGCGGAAAAGCTTGATCCGGTTGGTCTGGGTCTAAAAGTATTAAACGCATAAGCAGAAAGAGTAAGGTTTAACCCCTTAAATAGACTAACAAAAACCGCTCCCACTAAAGCCCTTTGACAAGCTTAGATCGAGCGGTTAAGTCATGCTGATTGAACCTAAAGTGGCCCTTTAGACTAATTCGTCTAAGAATTTTTCAGCGTCCAATGCCGCCATACAGCCAGAACCCGCAGAAGTGATCGCTTGTTTATAGACTGAGTCCATCACATCACCTGCCGCAAAAACCCCTTCAACACTCGTGGCGGTGGCGTTTCCGGTAATACCACTGCGTACTTTAATATAACCATGCTCCATGTCTAGTTGACCTTCAAAAATGCCGGTATTGGGTGTATGTCCAATAGCAATGAAGACACCATGCACATCAATATCTTGAGTCGTATCATCAATGGCGTTTTTGATTCGGAGGCCTGTCACGCCCATATCATCACCTAAAACTTCATCAAGTGAGGAATTCCATATCACTTCAACATTGCCATTTTTGGCTTTTTCAAGCAATTTATCAGACAGGATCTTTTCAGAACGGAATTTATCACGGCGATGCACAACGGTGACTTTAGAGGCAATGTTAGATAAATATAGTGCTTCTTCAACCGCGGTATTGCCACCACCAATCACGGCAACGGGTTTGTTTCTGTAAAAGAAACCGTCACAAGTTGCGCACGCCGAAACCCCTTTACCTTTAAAGGCTTCTTCAGAATCTAAGCCTAAATACCGTGCCGAGGCGCCTGTCGCGATAATGAGTGCATCACAAGTATAAGTACCAGAGTCGCCGGTTAATTTAAACGGTCTTGATGATAACTCGGTGGTGTGAATATGGTCAAAAACAATTTCGGTGTCGAAGCGTTCCGCATGTCTTAACATTCTATCCATTAAGTCTGGCCCTTGTAAGCCTTCTACATCACCCGGCCAGTTATCCACTTCAGTTGTGGTGGTTAATTGGCCACCTTGTTGAATGCCTGTAATGATCACAGGATTTAAATTAGCTCTGGCTGCATAAATGGCGGCTGTATAGCCAGCAGGGCCAGAACCAAGAATTAAAAGTCGGCAGTGTTTAGTCATAGTTAGTTTAAAACTCTAGTTTAAAAATCAAATTGGAATCAGATCGCTTAATTATGTGGGTAATTGCCAGTGAAGTAAATCCCATTTTAAGTGCTAATAGTTACTTGATGACGATAATGGCTAGTCGTCTTGTATAAACACTAAAGTTCATAATGTAAAATGCAATAATACAACCCCGATTATGTTGGGGTAAAATAGTTTTATGTTTTTTACGGGCAATAGTTGAAGCTATTGCACTCGTGTGTCAAGCATTTCACTTCGTACTTAGTAAGGCCACTTAAGCGTCATGGATTATGTGTAGCATCAGAACTCTCTAAAGCATAAATTTTAGGATTCAATCGCCGTAGTGGAAAACCGCCTTATGCGACCGACTTAATTCTATTATATTAAGTATAGTAATAAATATGCGTATACCAGTTAGTAATTTTTGTTATTGTTAAATAAATCAAATTTGTTACAAATCGTTACAATTAGAAACCAATATAATAGCCAAACAAATTAAATTTGTTATAAATTGTTACAAATTTTTACAATTAGAAGGAAATCTTTTTGTTAAAAAAATCAAATATGATAAAATTATTACTGTAATAAGTCGTTCTCATTACATGTATGTAAAAAGATCGTACAGAGTAAATGAACAAGAAAGAGTAAAGAACGAAACAGATGTAAGATTAATATTTAAGAGAGGGGCGTTTATGATTAAAAAAATAGTATTGGCTTTGGCTATCGTTTACAGTTCGACTAGCGCAATGGCGGTTATTGCGGATGATAGTAAGCAGTCATCTGGTGATTCAAATTCAAGTAATCAAACGTCTTCAGATAATAACTCTGGTGATAACAGTGATAAACTGAGCCTAGGTTTAGATACAAAAGATAGCGATACAACACATTTTTCTGAAGATGAACTTAAAGCTTTTGTTGATGCACGTGAGACGGAGTTTAAGAAGTTAGAAGCTGAAATAGCTGAAGATAAACAAAGTTTTGATGTTGCTGAAGCGGGTCACACTGAGACTTTAAAGGCAGGTAATGAAAAATTTGATTCAATAGAACGCGAAATACAAGCTAGTGAGGCTGATTTAGCAAAGCATGCAACAGAACGTAGTAGTGATTATGTTGCTAATAGCGGTGCCAAGGTTGCTAGTTTAGAAAATGAAATAAGTAATGTTAAGACAGAATATCATGGTACTGAATCAAGTAGTAATGGGTCTTCTTCAAGCAACGGTATTATAACCGCTCAAGCTGTAAGCACTCACACGCTTCAGGCACCTGAGATTGATGGCGGATTAACAATTCAGGTTTTAGCCATGGTGAGTGGTTTAGGTTTGATGCTTAAAAAGAAGAAAATCGGATAAACAAGTTGTTTTAATTGTTAAAGATAGGTTGGTGTTTTTTAGCATCAACCTATTTTTTTTATGTGTTAGTACAGATCCCTCGCATTTTTTTGATTAACCTACTTTGTCATCACAATTCTTTTCCTTTATTGTTGCTCCACTTCACAAAATATCATAAAATCCACAAGCCACGGAATACCTATTAAAAGTTCTAAACCCCTTCAAGATTAATGGTTGTATTAAATTTTTTTCTTAGGTTAGACGCAATAATAAAGTCTTGTGTATGTTGGAGTAAAATAGCTTTAGCTTTTTTTACAGGCAATAGCTGAGTAATTATTCAGTCCCCTGCTTTGAAAAAGAGGGGTTAGGGTGATTTTATTAGATAAATCCTCCTCAATCCCCGCTCTATATTTCTATTGATCAAGATAAGTTTTACTTGCTTTTTGACGCTGAAACTTTTGCATGTGAATTGATAAACTAAGCAATATCATGGCTAATAGAGCTTCTTGCCAAGGCTTTAAAGTAGGAACTTGCTGACTTTGTGTCGGTGCAGCAGTAATGGTTTCTATTAGTGTTGCTGATGTTGAGGTAATGTTGTTACTGTCACCAGAATAAGTCGCTGTAATAGCATCTACACCGCTACTGGTTAGAGCGGTAGTGGTTAAAGAAGCAACACCATTCACTAAACTGGTCGGTGTACCTATAACAACACCGTTATTGTAAAACTGTACGGTGCCGGTTGGCATAAAGCCAGAGACTGTGGCATTAAACGTGATAGCTTGTCCGGCAATGCTGTTAGTGCTAGGCGTGGTAATAGTAATAGTTGGAGTAGCTGGGTTAGCGTTTAGCCATTGAGTGACTAGTATATTGGCATCGACTGAGCCTAAACCAGTAGCCTGGTTATACGTATTAGGGTTTGCACTATAACCCGTTTGACCGGGTACTGAATTATTGCCTGATGGCGTGGGATGAAAATACGCATAACTACCGCCATTGATTTGTTTTTGGAATAGTTTGTATAAGTTGGGATTGATATTGCCTAAGCGTTTGCCGCTATTATATTGTTGGAGTATAGCGATAATTCCAGACATAGAAGGAGCCGCAGCCGAGGTGCCGGCAGCAATATATAACGTTCCGCTCATGCTAATCAGATAGCCGTCATGCTGAGCTGCGGTTAAGGATATGTCTGGCACATGTCTAAAACCATCAGCTGGGACTCCGTTTGCAACTTGCCAAGTGGGTTGTGTCCATGTACTAGTTCCTCCACCTGAAGCCCATAAACCACTGCCACCCGTTACATTACCGCTTTCGTTCCACGCAACTTCTGGAATGTAACCTAAAGCATCAGTGGTACCGGTATTAGACCTTGACCAGTATTTGCTGGTATTTGTCGTGTCATTAAATTGTGTACCACCCACGCAGGTGCTGTAGGGTGAACTACATAGGCCGTTTACATCTGCTCCATAAGACGCGGAACTATTCGTGGATGTGTCGCAACCAGCGACACCACTATCACCAGATGAGACTAATACCGTCTGACCCTGGGTTTGGGCTTGTTGCCATAAACTGTTCCAAGCACTTAATTGTGAACTGCCCATAGCACTTTCACAGGTACCATAACTTAAGCTAATGATGTCACCGATGTTGTAATTAACGGCGTACGTTGCAGAGGTGTCAATGCCGTCAGTGTTGAACGTGCTAGCTGCTGTAATGAATTGTATGGTGGCGTTTGGCGCCAGTCCCGTCGCCCATTCAAGATCTAAGGTTGATTCCATTTGATCCCCCGATACAAGACCAGGTTGTCGTCTTGAAGCAACTGTTACTTGGGGTGCTTTAGTTGGTAAGCCTGAAAATGATTGAAAATTGGTGATATCTGTAGTCAAAATATTGCTTTTGCCGAGTACAGCAATAGTCACACCAGTGCCTTTAAAACCAGCAGAGTAAAGTGGATTAATGTTATAAATAGTACTGTAATCACCAGGTGACAAATAATTGCTGCCTCCAGAACTATAATTAGGGTTTGTGGGTGATGATGAGTTGTTATTATTGAGTGGTTTGACTAACGCAGGTAAGCTATTAGGCTTTACGCCAGATTTTCTGGATCGGCTATGGAAATCGTGAATGTTAACCAGTCCATCTACCACAGCAGATAAGGCTGTGGGGATTTGTGGGTCATTAGCATTTGCAATATGTGACTCGCCCTGCCAAATATAGTGATGAATCTCGGTATGAAAGGTGTTTTTGATTTGGCCAGCCGTGCCGCTAAAGGTAATGCTTCGACCGCCTGCTTGAACTTCATCAATACTAAAACCATTTTTGACTAAATAAGCTTTAATAGTGCTTAAGTCTTGATTAGAAACTCCAAAGTGACTGGCAAATTCTTGGGGTGTGAGCCAGTGATGATAGTCAGCGTTGCCCAGTGTTTGTTGGGCTATAGTAAAAGCCTCTAAAGCGGCACTTTGTTCAGGCGATGATTTTAAAACCAATCTCATGCTTTCTAGTTGGGTATTGTCGTCAACAACTCCTTTATCTTCACTGTTATCCAGTTGTTTAAGGCGATTTTTACCAAGTGTTACCCTATCATTATTGTCAACTTGTTGGTTAATGCGGTTTTGAGGGCTTAGATTTTTAAGTGAGTAGGGGATTTGCGCAAAAACTGTCTGAGAGAATATTAAAAATGAAATACACAAAGTCATTAAGTACATTGGGGAGGCATTATGTCTAAGATTGTGAGTATTCATTGCGTGAATTAATAACCGTTTGTTAGATAAATTCTGTTAGCACGCATTTTAACGGAATATTATTTCTGGTATGTTAAATTTTTATGTCCTATTATTTACTTGGGTAATTAGGTGGTGTATGAATTAACCCGCTTAATATTTTGGTTTGTTGATAGGTTATTAGGAGGGATATTTTTACAATTGCACTCCTTTGGGGCGTATTAGTTACATTTGTTATCTTGAATTGCCTGCCTAATATCGTCTCCATCAGAGCCAAAACGTTTACTTACGTCGTTACCTTGATCTAATTCTGGATTAACAATCAGAGTTGGATTGATATCAGAACTTATAGTGCTTAGGTCAACTCGGTGGGTTACAAATGATGGCCCTGAGGTAATTTTTCCTGATAGGCCGTTATTTGATGCAGCCAAGTCTTCCGAAATATACTTTATACCTGCGATCATGCCCAAGGCATAATAAGTTTCTTCTTCGGATTCGTAAATGATAGGACTGCCAGATTGGCCGCTTTTTGATTGGCAGGTTACTTGTAAATCACCCAAATGTCCTAAGCCCCAAGACATGCAATTCACGTCGCCCCAAAGCCTAGATAAATTTTGTCCCATTCTGGTTTTGTCAGCTGGAAAGCCAGCTGTAACTAATTTTAATGGTCGGCCATCATTGTCCGAAATGTACATAGAGGGTCTAGCTATTTGTAATATGGGTAGCGGTTTAATGGTTTCGCCAATACGTTGATCTAATTTGATTACGGCCCAATCAGTCGCATTATTATCATCATTACGAGCTGCTATAACCGTACCACTAACATCTACGAACTGAAAAGATGCGCTTTTATCACGAGATTTATTTGGGCTAGCGGGTTGACCGACAGAAAAATTCACGCGCTTGTTTTTTTCAATACCTTTCGTTTTTGCATCGGGATAAACGACATGGAAATTTGTCAAAACATGACAACGACTCACTAGGAATCCAGTGGCTTCATACGGATGATTTGGGTATTCTGGCAGGCTGATAACACCTACCGCATTTAGAGCCTGACCTAAAGGTGAATTAATTCGATCAATCGGAACTCTTCTATCTTCGGTGTCGCTGATGGTATCAGCACTAAAGGCAAGGTTACTTGCAGTTATAATAGTAAAAACTGCAGCAGTTAAAAATATATGTTTCACAAGTGATCCTAGAATCAATTCCTTTTTAAAAACGTACTCCCCGTAAATCTAAGATGTTATTTCTTAGTTTCATTGTCCAGACTACCCTATACATTTGTGCCCCATATTCTCATCAAGTCTATTGCAAATACTATTTAGAAAATCAGCAATACATATTTAATTATTCATTATTTTGACTTAATTCTACGGTAACAAGTCAGCGTTAGCAAAATATTTTTGCAGCAATTCCCAATTTAAAACCATATATTTTTCTAGGTATTTTTCTTCTGCCCATCCAGCATAAATGCCATGAAATGTTCCCAGCTATCAAACGGAATAACTTGAAGTAATCGCACTTGTTCAAAAAAGGTGCGTCGAGA
>CAIQNQ010000295.1 GCA_903873165.1 uncultured Methylococcaceae bacterium
AATTTTTTCACTAATCTCTCGTGAAATCATGCCCGTTTGAAGAAGATTCGAGGATATCTGCCCATAGATAAAATCAGCGCCAATCACATGTCCTAACTCTTTATTGGCACTTGTTCGCGTGGCTTCATGAATCACTTTAAGTTGATTACGGAGTTGTGCAACGGTACCGGTGGTATCAATGATACGCAGGACCTTTTCCCAAAAGCGGCGTCTTACTGGCAGTATTGGATAGTCCATGAGCATAATGGCTTCATCCGCCGTGTTATGGACTATTTTTGTACCTTCTAAATGCCTGGATATTTCACCTAAATTGCGAGTGATAACGGCCTGCACTTCTGGCTTAGCAGTTTCTTTTTTCTGCAGAATTATTTTACGAATAACCGATTCAACATCAACGTCTGACAACTGAATAGGGACAGTAAAACGCCCCATTAATCTATTTAAAGACGCCATCCCCGATAACGCGTTTTGCCCTGTACCCACAAACAACAATTTACTGCCAAAATGGGCACTACACGTTTCTGTCACTTCTTGTACTTGAAAGGCTCTATTAGCGTCTGTACCTATATATTGCTGAACTTCATCAATCACTATTAATGTTAACGGGAATTTATCATCTTGCTTTAAAGCGTTGGTAATAGCCGCCGTCATCTCGTCATTTGTTATATTACTGACTTTGGGATATTCCGCTTTTAGTAATTGCAGTACCTCACTTTCCTTACTGGCTAACGTTGGCATCGCAGACAATAAACTACCTGCAATAACAGGTGAGACATAAAGGTGTGATAGCTCCTGAAAGAAATCTTTACCTTTAATTTCTACACCCGATTTAACCGCTTCATAGTTACCCTCTGCTTTTAACCACATTACAAAACGTGCAAGATGATACTGTTCGGGCAAGCCGACTGATTTGAAGACGATACCTAGTAAAGCTAATGACACATTCTCTGTGCCCGCACCGATAGTGCCAGAAGCGGCATGTAATCCACCATACTGCTTACCTTTATTGGTTAATTCTGTCAGTTGATCGAGGATATCAACAGGCAGTTTAGCGATTGCACGTGCCGAACTGCCATCTGTAAATTTATAATCCACCCATAAAGAGCGTAGCATCTTTGCTAAATGAGATTTACCCGAACCATAAAAACCGCTGATCCAAACACCGGGCTGTTCACCGGCGGCATCTAATCGACGTAAAAAAGTGCTAAGAATTAAGTCCAGGCCATTTTGATACTCACCATCACAAACAAAAGTATCAAGCTCGTATCTGAGTGTCTTTAATGCCAATTCAGATAGATCATCCTTAACCTGGGCAACACCATTATTTTGTAATTGATAGTTAATAGGGTCTTTAAGATATATCTCACGATTCTTCATTTAGTTCCTCTAAATTTATTATTAACCAGCAGTAATAGGCACAGCTTGGTAGTTCCAACCATCTCTGGCATCAAGTAAACGATAATTGTTATTCTCAAATTCACCCGGAAAAAAAATCATTAATCTACCCGGTATTGATAAGGCGATTTTATTAACAAGATCTGAAACTTTTATATACCCAAATAAGGTGCCTACTCCTAAAATAGCCACGACTGTATTTGGATTGGTTGTTTCCATTTGTGCACAAATCTTATTAACCGTTTCTTGCATAAACTCATCCAGGGCAGTTTCTAAGTCTTCAGGCGCTTCAAAGTAAGCCTCTTTATATTCTAAGGATGCCATCCATTCTGGAAAAGCAGGGCTTAGGTCAATGGGATACCATTCATGTTGCGCATTCGTTGTGGCTATTTCAAACTCTGTAATCTGGGCACGAAGCTTAAGTTCATCCGTTTTATCGTAAACCACAAAAATAACTTTCTGTACGCCAGCTAAGCCTTTTTGCCATGGCACACTGATGTAATTAGCGTAATTAGTTAACACGCGTTTAAGTCGACTACTCATTTGTTATTCTTATCCTGATTCTTAAAATATAAGTTAGAGTAACTTTTTTTCATCTGGCTCTAAGAGATTATTAAAGCGAACTTCAACAACGCCACCAGATTCTTTGTAATCAATTAAACCACGATAAGAGGCGGCTGAAGCTATGGTTTGTAATATTTCTAAAGGTGTCTGCAATAATTTAATCCACACACTATTAAAAAGTCTTTCGCCACTCAAGCCACATAAATAACCTTGAAATAAAGCAAAGCTAATATTAATAGGCGTAATAATAGGTACATGACGTATTTTTTTAGCCTTACCTTTTAAATATCCTGCTTGTGTCCAACTACTATTAATGTTTTGGGCAAATGATTTTAAAGAGGCCGGAGAAAAACGCTCAGCGTCATCTTGTTTTAAAAGAGCTTCGATTTCTTCTCGGGTTATCTGCTCACCCGGCTTATGAGCCAGGACGGCATCACCGCTCATCCGAAATAAAGGGTCTCTCGCATACGCTAATTGAAGTGCTAGCATCCCCTGTGCTTCTGGTTCTAAATCCCAAAATAATCTGAAGGCTCTAAATAAAGCATATTGAGTATCAAGACTATAAAGATCTTTTAAATGTCTAAAAGTCAGGGTGCGAGTCTTTTCAGTGGCTTTATTTAAAACATTGTCATCAATAATTAAGGTTTTATATTGCTGTAATGTGGCAGAAGGCGTAGTAGCAGCAAATAACAACCGCAATTCCTTGAACATCATGGTGCGACTGGAATGTGCTCCGTTTTTACCAAATTTGAATCCTAACTTAATTAACCGGTCTTGATGAACGAAATTTTCCATGACTCTTGCTCTAAATTTTTATTCGTACATTCTACCAAGATACTAAAATGAACAATAATGCAGTTTAGTAAAGATTAATGAAAATTATGATTCTAATACTGACCAATGATGGTTCACATTCTTAGCCTGCATATTTTAAAAAATAAACTATAGTGCTTAGACTTGAAACAATTTTGTAAAGACTGTTTACAAAATTGTTTTGAGTCGAGAAAGTTTTGTAAAGACTGCTTGCAAAATTGTTTGTGCTTAAAAAAATTTTGTCAGCACCCGTTACAAAATTTTTTAGACCTGAGAAAATTTTGTAACGTCTGTTTGAAAAATTGTTTGTCGTTAAAAAATTTTGTTAACACCGATTACAAAATTGTTTAGACCGGAAGAAACTTTGTAAAGACTGCTTGCAAAATTGTTTAGACTGGAAGAAACTTTGTAAAGACTGCTTGCAAAATTGTTTGTGCTTAAAAAAATTTTGTAAACACCCGTCACAAAATTTTTTAGGCCCGAGAAAACTTTGTAAAGACTGTTTGAAAAATTGTTTGTCGTTAAAAAAATTTGTTAGCACCGATTACAAAATTATTTAGACTGGAAGAAACTTTGTAAAGACTGCTTGCAAAATTGTTTGTGCTTAAAAAAATTTTGTAAACACCCGTCACAAAATTTTCTCCTGTTAAGCAAAAATTGTTAAGACGCCGCACAAATTATTCTAGAATTTAAGTAATTTATCGATAATAGGATTTATTTTAAAAATAATTAATTGCTATATATCAGCAGGATAACAGAAAATGTCAGTATTTTAATGCTGGTTTAGAGTAAATTATTGAAAATAAATTTGAAAATATCAAATAATATCCTATCCTTAAGAGTGAGCAACATATTCTAGTTGCTAACCCGTAAATTTAAGGAATTAAACATGAAAACATTAAGAGCATTGATCGATATTGTTAGGTTGGCTATCCCAGAAAAGATAATTGCTTATCGTAATATTCTTTCAAAATTAATAGCTAATCCATTTTTCCCCAACCCTTATGTCTCTTTAGATGATGTTACTGGCGTTGTTAACGCACTTGAGACGGCCTATATAGCGGCTCAAGATGGTAGCCATACGGCTAATTCCATCATGCATGACAAAGAATTGCTTGCAGATAACGGTATTAGGGTCTTAGCGCATTATGTTAATCAAATGTCAAATGGCGAAGAAACCAAGCTACTTAGCAGTGGTTTTAATATCAGTAAAGATGTGTCGCCGCTTGCTAAGCCGATTTTATCGGTTGTTGATGGCCCACATTCGGGTTCAGCTACGGCAATAACAACGGCCCTTGATGGTTCTGGCGTACACGTTTGGCAGATTCATAAAGGTGGCATACCTGCTTTAGAGACTGATTGGGAAACCGTTAAAATGACCCCATTAGCGACTATATTACTGGACGGTTTAGAAGTTGGAACTTATGTGGCAGTCAGGGTTTCATCCGTTACTTCTAAAGGCACTTCAGAATATTGTATCCCCGTGGTAAAATTGATCAACTAGATAAACTATTCAAAGCCTTAAGTGCAATGCTTAAGGCTTTTTTAATGCTGGATTTAATGTAAATATTAAATAATCCATTCATTTTTATTAAAATGGCTTGGTGGGAGCGTATATATTGATTCTCTAAAGAACTGCCTGCAATACCCCGTTTA
>CAIQNQ010000296.1 GCA_903873165.1 uncultured Methylococcaceae bacterium
CAAAAAGGTAAAAAAGAATGAGGCTTTATCTTCGGGACAACATGCTTAGAGCTGTTTGAGGGTTGATGTGCTCTCATTCTTTTTCACTCATAGAAATCATTTTTTAGAAATGCTATTTATACTTAAACCCTAACTCAGAAGCCAAGTTACGTAATCGATATATTTAATTTTTCCAACAGTGTTTTTGTTGCCTTTATTTGTGGTTCTGGATACCATTCATCATTAATGCTGACTTTTTTTATCTCATATAAATGCTTTATAAAATCAGAGACTGAATACCGGCTTATCTGCTTAGCTTCATGTAACATGTTATATATGATATAATACCATTGAAGTGCGATGTGGTTGACAAACATCCAACCTTGCAGGGCATCTTCATTTTGCATATAAGTACTGTCGGCTGCCAAAATGTTTTTTAATCCATCAAACATTACTTCAACCGTATTTCTGCTTTTGTAAGTAGTGTATATCTTGTCGGCGGTAAGCGAGGTATTAGTAACTATCGTCATGGTGCCGAAAGCATGCCTACGTTTATAAAAGCCCTTTTCATCGTAACTTTCAGGTATGCTTACTATTCTGTCCAGGTAATCCTTTTCCTCCTGTACTTTTAATTTGTCATCCCTGAAGCCTACTACCTGCATTTTGTTTACCTCCCAGATTGCATACCATACATAACGGTCATTGTACTTAAACCTGTTCCTGGTATTTTGTATGAGGTCATAATTAATCAACGCATTGTCACGCTTCACCGGCATGATGAACTTTATCCCTTCCGAATTAAGTGTAGCCACATTTCCAAGCGAATAAAATCCTTTATCTGCTATTACAACAGCTTCATTTAGGCCACTTTCCTGCAGGCACATTTTAAACGCAGTCACCTCTCGTATGTTGCCCGCATAAAGCCTGTAAAATACTGGCTGCAAAAGTTTGGCCGAATATATGTACAGCAGGTTGAACTGTTTGTCAAATACCATATCGCTGTTATAGCCTTCCTTAGCATAATACAATTTGTTGGATGCACTGAAAATATTTGTCATGTCAACCATAACGTGATCATCAGGTTTGATAAAACTCTTTAGGTAGGCGGCAGCGGCAGACCGTTGTGTACCTATTCTGCGCAGTGCATTGCTGAATGTTTTATCATTTAATGTTAATGTATTGTCGGCCACAAGCATACTCCTGGCAATATGAAATGGCATATTCTTTATAGGGCTATGATGAACCAGACGGCAGTATGCCATATAAAGAATCCATCTCCATTCATCCGGAAAGTATCCTTTCAGTTTTTCAATAATATTAGTGCTGTAGCTATTTATGAAACCTGTAAAGCCGCTTTCCCGAACACAAATTGCATCAATATCAACTGTATTGACCTGAGGCTTTTGAAGCTGTCGCTTTTCTGACTCAACAAAGCCTTCTCCTTCTGTTATTGCACCCAACAGCTTACCCGTGACTTTCCGCGATCGCTTAAGTGCCGGATCATACTTTGAGGTGACTGAATAAAGGTAGTACCTACCCTTAATATTTCTAAGTTCAGTACCCTTGAGCTTGTGCTTTAGTGCCCATTCTGGATGAGGTGACTTCGATTTCTTGGCCATTAGATTACGTAGTTACGTAATCGCAAATCTACAACAAAAAACCAGCAAAACAAATGCTGGCTTAAGTTTTATCGATAGATTACGTAATCAAACTTCTGAGTTAGGG
>CAIQNQ010000297.1 GCA_903873165.1 uncultured Methylococcaceae bacterium
ATTGGATTAAACGTTTCATTCTGATAAATTGGAAGTATGGGCAAAAGCTTATATCGCTGAAGGGAAACAAGAAGGCGAAGCCCTCGCTTTACAAAAGTTATTAGCTAAACGCTTTGGCGTTATCTCTGTTGAAATCACCGCTCAAATTGCTAATGCTTCTTTAGAACAAATTGAACAATGGTTCGATACTGCGATTGATGCGAGTTTTTTAACCGATGTATTTAAATGATTGTCATCTAGATACTACTAAAAAACACTAGTCTCTATTTTCTTTAAAGCCAAGGAGCTTACTCATTCATTTGCTATAATGCTTAATGAGCCAAGACCACGATAGCAGTTATAAGTTTTTGTTTGCCAATCCGGAATTTGTCCGAGACCTCGTTATGGGCTTTATTCCAGATGACTGGTTACGGTCTTTAGATTATTCAACGCTTGAAAAAATCCCCAGTAGTTATGTCAGCGACGACTTTAAGCAACGCGAAGATGATGTAGTATGGCGGGTAAAAGTCGGTGAAGATTGGGTTTATTTGTATCTATTAATCGAATTCCAGAGCAGTGTCGATAAGTATATGTCCCTGCGGATGATGGTTTACATTGGGCTTTTATATCAAGATTTAGTCAAACGTGGTGAAGTATTAGCTGATGGTCGATTGCCACCTATCTTGCCGATTGTGCTTTACAACGGTAGTCAGAAATGGACAGCCGCGACCAACATAGCGGATTTAATCCCTGATGTGCCCGGGGTGGTCAATCATTATAAACCGTCTCTGCAATATTGTTTAATTGATGAAAACAATTACACCGATACTGAACTAGCCTCATTAAACAACTTGGTCGCGGCAGTCTTTAGATTAGAGCACGCAAATAGTCCGAGTGCAGTCAGTGATTTAGTTAAATTGTTGATAGATTGGTTAGATGATCGACCCGATTTAAGAAGGATGTTCGCACACTGGCTGCGTGCAACATTGATGCGAAAGCCAGAATATGGTATCGTAATGCCCCAAGTGGATGAATTACAGGAGATAAGAGTCATGTTGGCAGATAAATTAGAAGTATGGGCAAAAGCGTATATTGCTGAAGGTGAGATTAAAGGCAAGCAAGCTGGTAGACAAGAAGGTAAACAGGAAGGTAGACAAGAAGGCGAAGCCCTCGCTTTACAAAAGTTATTAGCCAAACGCTTTGGCGTTATCCCTGTTGAAATCACCGCACAAATTGCTAATGCTTCTTTAGAGCAAATTGAACAATGGTTCGATACTGCAATTGATGCGAGTTTTTTAACCGATGTCTTTATATGATTGTCATCTTGATGCCTGGCTTACGTAAACTGCGTGCCTCACTTATGCTTGTTATCCTTCAAATTTATTTGGTTGCCTAATCCGATTTTTACCAGCAACCCGCAGCGATCTATTAATGTCAGGGCCTACAGGCGTAAACATTACACCAATTTCCTCATGCCGCGATTTCAATATCCCATCCAGGGAAAACCAATACAGCAGGATGGCATTTAAGGGCTTTTGCTAAAATTTTTGCACGCTCTATTCCTAAATTTACTTTGTCATG
>CAIQNQ010000298.1 GCA_903873165.1 uncultured Methylococcaceae bacterium
AAAAATTACAGACCTGAGTCTTAATCCCTTCTTAATCAGGGCGATGGTTCTTACATCATATCTGAGTCAGATAGCCATGGCATTCCAAGTCTTAATCCCTTCTTAATCAGGGCGATGGTTCTTACAATATCTACAATTACATTAAGAAAAAGTATGAAGTCTTAATCCCTTCTTAATCAGGGCGATGGTTCTTACTTCACTCATAAAAACAAAGAGATATAAAAAACCAGTCTTAATCCCTTCTTAATCAGGGCGATGGTTCTTACGAAGAGGGGAAGGTGTATGAAGTACGTATTAAGTCTTAATCCCTTCTTAATCAGGGCGATGGTTCTTACTAGTAATTATGGGTATGAGGAGCCTATATTCAAGTCTTAATCCCTTCTTAATCAGGGCGATGGTTCTTACTGCTCAGGTCTTTTTCAACATTTAAAATCAATAGCTTAAAAAGGTGTCTGCCAGAAATTTTCATAGATCAAAAGTTATCTTGTTAAACAGCAATAATCAATCCAGATATTAGCAATTAATTACAGGGAAAATTATGACATGATTTTTTAACTTTGACAGCATTTAATTCTAATTCCTTAGCGCAGAGTACCTAGACCTTGTAATACGATTAAATCAGTCGTCTCATAAAAAACTGACAAGCTTGTCAACTCCGTAAAATTCTAAAGCGTTTGTTAAGCTTTGGCCTAAGAAAAATACTAACGAACCCATAGGATTGACATGAAAAATACATTAATGGCTTTAACCCTGCTGAGCTTATCAGGCTGTTCCGTTTACAAGGTATTGTCTCAAGATGGCCCCGCTGATCTTAATGGATTGGGTGTGGGTTCTACCAGGCAAGAATTGATTCAGCGTCTGGGTTCTCCAAAAGTAACCGATGTGGCGGCTAATGGTGATAAGCAAGATATTTTTGAGTTTAGATCAGGTCTGCATGAAGCAGCAAAAGTAAGGTTTTTACCATATTTAGCCGCTGATGTATTTACAGTGGGCTTAGCTGAGATTGTGTTGTACCCATTAGAAGCGAGTCTATTTGATAGTGCTACTTGTACGGGCATAGCGACTTACGATTCTAAGTTAAAGGTGAGTGCTTGGAGTCTTAACTTAAAGAAAAGCAGTAGCGGTCAAAGCTGTTAGGTTTTAGCCCATGAAAAATAGACAGCTTTATATTGCCGCTTATGACATTTCTTGTAACAGACGCTTGCGTAAAGCCTTGTATGTGGTGCGTAGTTATGCTTCGGGTGGGCAAAAATCGGTCTTTGAGTGTTTTTTAACGCCAGCGGAAAAAGCCCAGTTGTTAGATGATGTGAGTTCGATTATTGATCCAGAAGAAGATCGTTTTATTTTATTAAGGTTGCTGGGTGCTAAGCATATTCGTACCTTGGGTAAAGCCGTATTGCCGCAAGATGGTTCGTTTTTTTATGTGGGGTAATGGATGAGTAGTTTATATTTAGATCGTAAAAATCTGGGTATCAAGTTAGATGGTCAAACCTTAGCACTGTATGAAGACGGCGTTAAAAAAGGCACAGTACCGTTACATTTATTAGATCGGGTGGTGTTAAGAGGTAATGTGCAGTTAGAAAGCCGCGTGTTAGGGGCTTTGTCAGAACGTAATATCGGGTTATTGGTTTTATCAGGACGCAATACCGAAGCAACGGCTATGTTGGCAGGAAAATCGCATAGTGAAACTTTGCGACGTTTGGGGCAGTATCAATTATCTTTAGATGAAGAGTTAAGAAAACCGTTAGCACGCTGGCTAATCTTGGTTAAAGTTAGAGCGCAGCAGCGTTTATTAAATGATGCGCTGGCGTTAAGAGCGGACTTACGTTACCCCTTAACGGCAGCCACCAAAACGTTAACGGGCATTATTGGGCAATTAAGGGAAGATGCTCAAGATATTACCTTAGCGAGTTTAAGAGGTTATGAAGGCGCGGCAGCGGCGGCCTATTTTGGTGGCTATGCGCATTTATTTGCCGATGCACTTAATTTTACGGGTCGCAAAAAACGTCCGCCGCCTGATCCCGTTAATGTGTGTTTATCATTGGGTTATACCTTATTACATTATGACGCGGTAAGAGCGTGTCATATTGTGGGGTTAGATCCTATGCTAGGTTTTTTTCATGATGTAAGTTTTGGTAGAGAATCGTTGGCTTGCGATTTAATGGAACCTTTACGACCTTTAATGGATCGGTGGATTTGGCAGTTATTTAAAAATAAGCAGTTACGGCCTGAGCATTTTTCTGATGATGTGGGCGGCAGATGCCAAATGAACAAAGTCGGGCGGCAGGTGTTTTATGGTTATTATGAGTCTCAAGCTGGCCCCGCCAGACGCTTATTACGGCGTTATGCTTATGCGCTAGTTAATCGGTTATCAAATGCGCCCGCTGTATATTGATGGCGTGCCGGGTTGTCGGGTGGTGTTGGATGAACCGGCCTTAAGAATATCGGTGCCGGATAAAGCCGATCAATTATTTCCGTTATCGCGTATTTCTCGAGTGGTGTGTAAGGGCGTGGTTGAATGGTCAATGTCCGCTATGTTGGCGTGTGCTGATGCCGGTATTAATCTGGTGTTTTTGCATAAAAATGGTGATATTAGGGCACGCTGGTTAAGTGTCGGTACAGAGCGGCAATCATTATCTCAGCGTCTGGTGGATTTATTGGCCCGTGCTGATGGAGTGCAACGTTATGAAAACTGGTATTTATCGATGCAAAAATTGGCAGCCCGAAGTTTTGCGAGAAAAGTGGGGATAGCCGATTGGCGTGAGGTGTCCATCGTTGATTTACAAAAAATGCTGGCGGTGCATTTATCAGAAGCCCGCCAACAACACGCTAAACTCATGTTAAGTATCTTGCACAGTGAGTTGTTGGTTTTACTGGAGGATAGCGGCTTTGGCAGTGATGAAGAGGCGATATTGTCCAATCAATTAGATTTACCGGCTGATCTAAGTAAATTATTGCTGTGGGATTTTTATCCGGCCTTATTAAAGGCGGATAACTCACAGGTTGATAAGCCTTTTGAGTTAATGGCTAGGCTGTATCAACAGCGCGAAGATCAATTTTATTTATTATTTAAAAGTACCTTGAGTAAATTACAACAGTTTTTATTGGCTGTTAGTTAATGGCGGATAATCAGGCAAATTTATATTTGATTGCCTATGATATCGCTGATCCAAAGCGTTTGAGTAAAGTACACCGGACTTTAAAAAGACAAGGGTTGCCGGTGCAGTATTCGGTATTTACGGTGGTGATTAAGCGTAAAGCTTTATTAGCCTTGTTGGCTGATCTTGATGAGCTGATTCATCCTGCTAAAGATGATATCCGCTGTTATCGTTTACCCAATAATACTGAAATGAAGACGTTAGGGCGGCAATTATTCCGTAAGCGAACAACAAATCCACCTACCTTTATTTTTCACCCTGTGAGCTAACCTCTGAGGAAGCAGCCGGAAAAGGCAGCAATTCATCAATACGACTATAAGGCCACGTGGGCAGTTTTTCTAACGTATCTCTTAGCCAT